>DATEGL010000147.1:0-11406 GCA_035280145.1 Candidatus Dormiibacterota bacterium
CCTCGGGTCGAAGGCGTCTCTCAGCGCGTTGCCGAACAGGTTTGCGGCCAGGACACTGAGAAAGATCGTGATGCCCGGCCAGACCACCAGCCAGCTCGAATGGAAGAAGAAGGTCTCGGAGTTGGTCAGCATGTTGCCCCAGCTCGGGGTCGGCGGATTGATGCCGAGACCGAGGAAGTCCAGGGCGGCTTCGATCAGGATCACCTGGCCGAGGTAGAGGCTGCCGTAGACGATCAGCACGTGAAGGACGTTGGGCAGCAGGTGACGCGCGATGAGCCGCGCGTCGCTAGCCCCAAGTGACTTCGTCGCAACCATGAAGTCACGGGTTCGCACCGACAGCACCTCGCCTCGCACCAGGCGGGCGATGCTGCCCCATCCGACAGAGGCGATGATCAAAGCCAGCGTGATGGTGTTCGGCTTGAACAGCAGCGCCATCAGGATGAAGAGGAAGATCCCCGGGATCGCCAGCAGCATATCGACGAACCGCATGAGCGCACCGTCGATCAGGCTGCCGTAGTAACCGGCCACCAGGCCAACGGCGGCGCCGATTGTCAGGGCGACAAAAACCGCGAGAAAGCCGATGCCCATCGAGACCTGGGCGCCAAACAGGAGGCGCGTCAGCTCGTCGCGACCGAGATCGTCCGTGCCGAGAATGTGGTGCTGTGTGAGCGGGGGGGCGAAGGGGTTGGCCAGGTCGATCGTGCGGTAGTCCGTATGCGTGAAGAGGGCTGCCAGGAGTGGAGACGTGATGGCCACCAGGACGAAGAGCACCAGCACCAGGCCCGCCGCGATACCGAAACGGTTGGAACGAAGTCTTTCCCAAGACTCCTGCCAGTAGCTCTTGCCAGGCTTGGCCCGAACGACAGGTTCGACCGCGACGTCGCTCTCGAGCGGGATCGGCGAGATCACGAGTAGCGAATCCTGGGATCGAGAATGGCGTACAGGACGTCCGCCAGCAGGTTGCCCAGCACGACCATCAGCGCGGCGAAGGTGGTGATGCCGAGCACTGTCGTGTAGTCGGTCTGGAGGGCGCGCTCGTACAGCAGCTTGCCGATGCCTGGCCAGCTGAAGACCACTTCCACGACGAGCCCACCGCTGACAAGCGCGGGCAGCTCCAGACCCACGAGGGTGACCAGCGGGATCACCGCGTTGCGAAGTGCGTGGAGATAGACGACCCTGCGCTCGCTCATGCCCTTGGCTCGCGCGGTCCGCACGTAATCCTGGGACAGGACTTCGAGCATGCTCGAGCGGGTAAAACGCGACCAGATCGAGAGATAGACAAACGAGAGAACGGTGGCGGGGAGGATGAGATGGACCAGCCGGTCCAGCAAGTCGCCGCCGGCAGTGCCAGGAGTCATCACGCCGCCCGAAGGCAGAAACGGCAGTCCCCACGCCTGGAACTGGACTGAGAAAACGAGGATGAGCAGCAACCCCAGCCAGAAGGCGGGGATTGCAAAGCCGCCCACAGACATGGCCGTCAGCGCGTGATCGATCTTGCTTCCCCTGCGAAGTGCGCCGGTGACTCCGAGAGGAATCGAGATCAAGACGCCCAGGAGGATCGCGGTTGTCGTCAGCTCGAGCGTCGCTGGGAGGCGATCGAAGATGTGCCTCGAGACAAGGCTGCCGTCGATCATCGAGCGCCCGAAATCTCCGTGCACGAGACCGCCAAGCCACGTCAGGTATTGGATGTAGAGAGGCCGGTCGAGGCCAAGGTAGCGCTTGATCGCCTCGATGTCTTCCGGCTTCAGGGCAGGATTCAGGTCTACGCCCGGGATGTAGCTCCCGGCCGTGACGTGCATGATGAGAAACGTGATCAGCGTCACCCCGATGATCACGGGGATGGTTGCCAGCACTCGCCGGACCAGATATTTGGCCAGCATGTCTAGGTTGTGGCTAGATCATCGCTCCTACTTGCCGTCCGTGACGAACACATCTTTCATCCAGGGCCGGCCCTGGTAGGTGTTGTACGGGCCGACCTTGAAGTTCTTGACCCGGTTGTTGATCCCCCAGAGATAGTTCGGGTAGAAAAGGATCGGCGCGGGTAGATCGTCCGCCAGGATGTTCTGAATCTGGGCATATAGCGGCTTGCGCTTGGCCCGGTCGGGCGTCTTGAGCGCGTCAGCCATCAGCTGGTCGATCTGCGGATTGCTGTACTGCATCCCGTTGAGGCCACCGGAGCCGATTCCTTTGGTGGTGAACAGGGTTGTCTCATCCGGATCGGTGTCGCCGTTCGCGATGCCGATGAGGATGATCTGGAACGTGTGCGTCGCGCGGATCTGGGTCACGAGCGTCTGGAAGGCGATCGGGCGTGGCTTGGCGTCGACCCCGATGTCGTGCCACTGCTGCTGCATGATCGTGATCAGGTTCTCGCGAACCTTGTTACCGGAGTTCGTGTTGAGCTCAAACGTCAGCTTCTGTCCGCCCTTGGCCCGGATGCCGTCCGGACCCTTCGTCCAGCCGGCGGCATCGAGTATCTGCTCCGCCTTTGCCTTGTCGTAGCTGTACTTCGGCGTGACGTTGGGGTTGTACGCCCAGGTCGTGGGGGGCAGCACCGAGTCGGCCGCCACGGCCTGGCCAAAATAGGCTGCCTTGGCCATCGAGGGCCGGTCCAGCGCCGTGTGCAGGGCTTTGCGAACGTTCTTGTCCCCGAACAGCTGCGAACCTGTGGTCCCAGCCCCGAGGTTGAACTGGTAGTAGACAAAGCCAGGATTGACATGAGACAGCGCCGTGAGGTTGGTTTGGGTCTTCAGGTTGTCGAACTGGCTGGCGTCTGGCTGACCGACGTCCAGCTCGCCGGTCTTGAGCTGTTGCGCGAGCACGACTGCGTCGGTGACGACCTTGTAGATGTACTGGTCGAGGTACGACTGACCTGCCCAGTAGTTCGTATTGCGCGCGAGCACGACCTGCTGACCTTTGTCCCACTTGACGAACTTGAAGACGCCGCTCGCTACGGTGGGTGCCGACATGAAGTCATGCGTGTTCAGGGCCTTGAGCGCGACGTTGCCGAGGATGTGCTTGGGCAGGATGCCGCGGCGGCAGTGCGAGTCGAGGAAGCTGGCCTGGACCTTGCTGAACTTGAAAACCACAGTTTGAGGATCGGTGGCCGTCACACTCTCCAGGAAGCCCTCGAGATCCGCTCGATAGCGCGACACGAAGTCCTTAGTGTCCGGCCGGAACATCAACCCGTAGGTGAAAGCGACGTCGTCGGCGGTCAAAGGCTGGCCGTCCGACCATTTCAGGTTCGGCCTCAGTTTGAAGGTGTAAGTCAGGGCATCAGACGAGATGGTTGGCAGGGCCTGCGCCAGCATCGGGATGTTGTCGCCTTTGTCCGTGATGCTTAGCAGCCCGTCGAAGCAGAGCGTGATCATCTGGGTGCTGGCCGTGTCGCCCGAGTTCAGAGTGTTGAAGGTCGCGATGTCGCTGATCGTGCCTTCGATCAGCTTGCCGCCCTTGACCGGGTTGACACCCTGGGTGTTCTGGTTGCTGCCACCTCCGCAGGCCTCCAGCAGCTCGAGGGCGCCTGTGCTGAACGCTATCCACGCCGCGCCCACCCCTACCCGCCGCAGAAAGTCCCGGCGTGACCACTCGTCAAGGAACCGTTCGAATCGCTCGAACCCTGGATCCTCGATACCCTCGTCTCGGCTCATCTGTTTCCTCCCCTATTGCGCCCTTCAGGCGGGCAATTGCGTTTCCCCAGCATGATTATGAAGACTTGCGTCCACTATTCAAAAAACAACCTAGATGGCCGCCAACGTAGCAGTAGGTGTGGCTCGGGTGGTGCTGCATCTGCCTGACTCCGGCTCGCTCAAGTCGAAGCGGCAGGTGGTGAGCGGCCTGCTCCGCCGGCTGCGCCAGGAGCTGAAGGTGACGGCCGCGGAGGTGGGCGAGCTGGATCGTTGGCAGCTCGCCGAGCTGGCGATCGCCACCGTGAGCGGCGACGGCAGGCAGGCCGACAGGGTGCTGGCCGCCGCCCTCTCCTACATCGAGGCCCACTGCGACGGCGGACGAATCACGGACGTGTCGACCGAGCTGATCTCGTTGTGAATCTTCCCCTCGTCGAGTCCATGGTCGACGAGTTCGAGGCGTCGCTGCCTTTCGACCTCGACCCGTTCCAGCGGGAGGCGATCGACAAGCTGGACCGCGGCCCGGGCGGCGTCCTGGTCAGCGCCCCGACCTCGAGCGGCAAGACCGTGGTCGCGGAGTACGCGATCTTCCGGGCTTTGAGGGAAGGCGCCAAGGTCCTCTACACGACGCCGCTGAAGGCGCTCAGCAACCAGAAGTACCACGACTTCGTCCGCGCCTATGGGGAAGCCACGGTCGGGCTGGTCACCGGCGAAAACACGATCAACGACGAGGCGCCGGTGGTCGTGATGACCACGGAGATCCTTCGCAACCTCATCTACGAGGATCCCGCCCGGCTCGACCTAGTCCGCTACGTCGTGCTCGACGAGGTCCACTACATCGACGACTTTCCACGTGGCTCGGTGTGGGAGGAGATCGTCATCCAGGCCCCTCGCACCATCAAGCTCGTCGGCCTGTCGGCCACCATCGGCAATTACGGTGAGATCGCCGAGTGGATGGCGGAGAACCGCGGCGGAATGGAGACCGTCTTTCACGACGTGCGACCTGTCGAGCTGAAGATGTGGCTCGCGATCAACAACCGCTCCTACCCGCTGTTCAAGCCGGACGGCGGCATCGACCAGCGAACCTGGACGAAGGCGGCGCAGGAAGAAGAGGCGTCGTACCGGCTCGGGGGCTACCGCGGCCTCCCTTCCAACGACCTGCTGCCGGTGATCCAGGAGCTGCGTCACTTCGAGATGCTCCCGGCGATCTACTTCATCTTTTCGCGTCGCGGCTGCCGCGAGGCGCTGCAGAGGTGCGCGTATCACGAGCTCGACCTGACCACGTCGGCGGAGAAGGAAGCCATAGACCAGGTCGCGGCCGGGCGTCTGCAAAGCCTCAAGGACCACGACGAGGAGGCGCTGTTCCGGCGCATGGTCGACGCGCGACTGCTGCGCCGCGGGCTGGCCGAGCATCACGCCGGGTTGCTGCCCTACCACAAGGAGATGGTCGAAGAGCTGTTCCAGCGCGGGTTGATCAAGGTCGTATTTGCGACTGAGACGCTGTCCCTGGGCATCAACATGCCGGCCAGGGGCGTCGTCGTCTCCTCGTTCACGAAGTTCGACGGTGTCAACTTCTCGACGTTGACCACGGGCGAGCTGACTCAGCTGATGGGCCGCGCCGGGCGACGCGGCATCGACGTCATCGGCCACGGTGTGATCCTCAAGGAGGCGGACGTGAACGTCGGCACGATCTACGAGGTCGCAATGGGCCCGACGCTCGTCGTCGAGTCGAAGTTCCTGCCGAGCTACAACATGGCGCTCAACCTGCTGCGCGTCTACACGCCAGACGAGGCCGAGGGCCTGATGCAGCGCTCCTTCGGCCAGTTCCAGAAACGCCTCGCCGCGACGGCCGAAGACGAGCGACTCGCCAACGTCCGCGTTCGGCTCGACGACGTCAAGCGCATGTGGGACGACCCGCAGGTCTCGATCGAGGACGTGGGGCAGTACTTCAAGATCGAGGATCGCCGGCGCAGCATTCGCATCGAGCTGCGGCGGCTTCGCCGCGAGAGTGGGGCGCAGCGCGGGCGGAGGCGTGGCCGAAGCCGCACGATGGGCCACCCGTCACGCATCGCGCACCGCCTCGAGATCGAAGCCAAGGGACTGCTCGATCGGCAGCGCAAGCTCAAGGTCGTTCGGTCGCCTCGTTTTGGCGAGCTGCTCCAGAGATACGGCGAGATCCGATCCCTGCAGCAGGAACTGGACAAGGGCCAGCGCGAAGTAAGCGGGCAGATGGACGAGTACCCGAAAAAGCTGCGCCGCCTAAGCAGGATCCTGGCCGAGACCGGTTTCCTGGAGAAGAACAAGCCGACCGGCAAAGGCCTATTCGCGGCTCGTGTGTACGGCGAGAACACGATCCTCGTCGCCGAAGCCGTGTGGCTTGGCTGGTTCGAAGGATTGACGGCGGAAGAGCTGTGCGCCGTGATGGTGATGCTCGCCGCCGAAGATCGAGAGCGCCGCGGGGACCGGCAGGCGCGCGGCCCGCGCCGCTACCCCACTCCGGCAATTGCGCAGACGGCACGGTTGGTGCGCTCGCTTTACTTTCGTTTCGCCGACATGGAGAAAGACCTCGACGAGCCGAATCTGCGGGCGCCGTCGCATGACTACATCGACTTCGCGTATCGATGGGCATCGGCCGAGGCGCTCGACAAGATCCCGCTGCCCCCCAATGTCGACATCGGCGACGCGATCAAGGCGATGAAGGCGCTCTATTCGCTGCTGCGACAGCTGGAGTTTGCGCTCCGCCAGGCGAATTCGCCGCTGCTCGACACGGTGTCACGCGCGGTCGTGCTGATGGAGCGCGACGTCATCAAGCGGACATACTGAGCACCTATGAGAGGAAACCCGGATGGTTTCCTCTCATCGGCGGGGCGCTTCGCGCCGCGCCTGCTCTCCTTCCGGTATACGGTCGGGACTTTCCTTAGTCGCCTTCCACCAGCAACGCATGTATCCGCTAGCGGCGACGCGGGATGCGGCCGGGGAAACCCCGGCCGCCAAGGCAACGCTGGCTAAAGTGATTGAGATGCCGCGGGGAAAGAGGCGCTTCCTTGTCACAGGCGTGGCACGGTGGTGGGGCGCGCTCGTCGTGCAGCGGCTGGTCGAAGACCCCGACATTGCCGAGGTCATCGGCATCGACATCCGCGAGCCGCGCTACGACCTCGGCCGTGCCGACTATCTGAAGCTCGACATCCGCCACTCGCTCATCGGCAAGCTCGTACGCGCGGTTGGCATCGACACGGTCGTGCACACCCTGACCCGAGTCGACTCATTCGACATGGATCCCGCGCGCGCCCATGAGATGAACGTGATCGGCACGCTGAACCTGCTGGCCGGGTGCGCGGGCGAGGGCAGTCCCGTCCGGCGCTTTGTCCTGAAATCCTCAGGCCACGTGTACGGTTCGCGCATCGACCTGCCGCCGGTGTTGCGCGAGGATCATCGCCTGGACGTCAACTCTGGTCACCAGTTCGTGCGCGACATCGTCGAGGTCGAGTCGTACGTCAGCGACTTCGCTACGCGCTACCCGGACATCACGATCCTGGCGCTGCGCTTCGCCAACAGCCTCAACCCCGACGAGCCGCAGCCGCTGGCGCGCTACCTCGACCTGGAGGTTGTGCCGACGGTCATCGGCCACGACCCGCCGCTGCAGCTCATCCACCGCGACGATTGCATCGAGGCGATGGTGATGGCGGCGAAACGAGGTCCCGGCGGCGCGTACAACATCGCGCCGGCAGGCAACGAACCCCTATCGAGGCTGCTCGACGGTGGGGGCAAGCTCCACGCTCCGCTGCTGCCGCCGGTCGGCCTCGGACTCGCCGCCTTCGCCATTCGGCGGGCCCGCATCGGCTTTCTTTCGCCGCAGCTGCTCGATCTCCTGCGCTGGGGACGCACGCTCGCGACCGGCAAGGCCTCTCGCGTGCTTGGCTTCCGGGCAAAGCGCGACACCAAGGCTGCTTTCGACGACTTCACTCAGCAGCGCCGCGTGCTGCGTTACGAACCCGACCGCCACGCCTATCAGTACGAGAAGGAGCTAGAGGACTTCATCCACGGCCGGCAGCCGGCTTCGGCCAACGGCGAGGGTGTCTACGAAGCTAGACCTCGCCCCCGTCGACGACAAGCACTTCCCCGTTCACATAGCTAGCGGCATCGGAGGCCAGGAACAGCACCGCCGCCGCGACCTCTGATGGAGCGCCGATGCGCCCCATCGGGTTCTGGGACAGCACCCGGTCGAGGATCGCCTCATTGCCCCAAAGCGCCTCGGCGAACCTCGTCTTGATCACGCCAGGCGCAACCGCGTTCACGCGCACCTTGCCCCCAAGCTCACGGGCGAGCTGGCGCGTGAACATGATCAGCCCCGCCTTCGTGATGTTGTAGACGCCCAGGCCAATCCCCGGCCTCAGCCCTCCGATGCTGGCCATGTTGATGATGGCTCCGCCGTGCGCCTCCATCCAGGCTTCGTACACCAGCTTGGTGAGGATGAAGACACCTCGCAGATTGACCTCGAACGTCTTGTCCCAGGCACCCAGCTCGGTTCCCAGCACGGGCCCCATGTACGGGTTGGTGGCCGCGTTGTTGACCAGGATGTCGATCCGGGAGAAGCGCCGCATGACCTCCTGGACCAGGTGCTCGAGGTCTTCCGGCCGGCCGGCGTGGGCGGCGATGGCGGTTGCGTGGTCTGGATGCAGCGAGTTGATCCGCCCTGCTTCGGCATCGAGGTCCGCCTGCTTCCGGCTGGACAGGACCACCGTCGCGCCGTGCTCGGCCAGGGTTTCCGCGGTCGCGTTGCCGATACCTTTGCTCGCCCCCGTGACCAGCGCAACGCGGCCCGAGAGGTCGAAAAGGGAGCCTGCGGGCACGGCTGATACGATAACCGCCGCTTAATTCATTTTTCGAGCAGGGGTAGGCCAAGTTGGCGATAACCGGCAAGGCAGCCGAGGACATCCTCGAGCGGATCTTCCAGCCCACGACCAAGCCGAGCGCACGCGATCAGGCCGAGGAGACGCTCCGGCACCCGAAGCGGCTCGTCTACGTTGCGATGTCAAACAAGAGCTTCTACTGGCGTGCGCACATCCAGAAGTTCGTGCTCGATTCCGGGATGGTGCCAGTCAGCCCGTTCATGCTCTTCGACTATTACTTGATGCACACCGTCGACAAGGACATAGTCCGCGAGGCGATGAACAACCTCCTAGCGCGCTGCGACGAGGTCTGGGTGTTTGGTCGTCTGTCGCTTGGCGTGAAGGTCCAGGTCGGGATCGCCAAGCGACTCAGCAAGCCAATTCGGTACTTCGACATCAGCGACCTGCCGGTGGCGGTGATGCCGATCAGCGAAGAGACCGCACAGGAAGAGCTCCGGGACTAGAGGCCCGGCCGGAAAACCCGTCGCCGGATCTTCGGCGCCCAATGCGGCCCATCTGCGGGTTCAGCTCCTGCGCTGCTCACTCAGCAGCCCCGCCACAATGCGGGGGCCCCGGCCGGGATGCACTCGCTGCGCTGCTCGTCGCTTCACCCGCATCTCGGCCACCTGGATCGCCGAATCTCACGGCCGGTTTTCGGCCGGGTCTCTAGCGCTGGTGCGTTAGACCGCCGGCGCGGTGGGGACGCGGCTGGCCGGCGGGACCGTGGATGTCCGTCGGTACCAGCCACGCGGGTCGCTCAACTCGCTCAGGCGCGGCATGTGGTGGGGTCCATCCCACACTCGATTCAGGATCTGAATCCCGTTCTGCTCATAGACCGCCTGGCAGAACGCCTCACCCTGCCGGTACTGCTGGAGCTTGAGATCCAGCCCCGTCAGCTTCCAGACCAGGACCTCGAGCGCGCTCTTGCCCGTGCTGCGCTGCCGGTACGCCCTTTCCAGCTGATCGAAGCCAGGCAGTAGCTTGCGGCCCAGCTGGTTCATGACCAGGTTGCTGTAGCCCTCGACCACCGACATCGTTGCCTGCACTTTGCGCATGACGCGCCACTGCGCGGGCAGCACTCCCGCGAATGCCGCGAATCGGGTCAGGGCAGGTGCCCTGCGCGTGACGGAATCGATGAGCGAGCGCATCGACTCTTCCATGTACCGCCGCAGCCACGGATGCGCCGCGAACTGCCACGCGTGCGTCATCTCGTGGAGGATCAGCCACCGTCGCAGGTCCTCGTCGGGAAGACTGGCCTGGCGCTGCCAGTCGGCGACGTTCGTCTCGACGAGGTAGAGGCCCTCACCTCCGATCGGCTCCGCGCCAAGAAGCTGCGGATCGTACTGACCCAGTACGCGGTGGCCCATGAACGCGAGCATGTAGCCGACGTAACGATCGATGCCCATGCGTCCCACTTCCACGATGAGCGAGTTCGCCACGCGCCCAGCCTCGAGCACGGGGTCGACGACCCTGCGAAGGATCGACAGGTTGAGGTCGATCCAACCCTCGCGGTCGAGCGCGTCGAACTGCGGCATCGTCGCGCCCTTCGGCAGCGGCCCGACGAATCCAAGGAGCGGCGCCTCGAGCCTGGCGGCAAGGGATCGGTAGCCGAGAGCCGCTGTGTTGAGTCGGTCGTCGTCTTCGTGTGGCCTGTCGAGTCGGGCTCGGGCCGTCAGGCGCACGTCATCCCAGTCGACGAGCAAGCTGGTCCCGCCGCGCGGACGAACGGCTTCGGCCACGGCCGCGGTGGCCAGGCCGAGCAGGACGCCGTAAAACGCCGAACGTCCGACTGAGCGCCTCATCCCCCTAAAGAGAGTACGAGTCATGAAGCCTCAAACTTGCGCCTGATGATCCCGGCCGCTTACCAGAACTTTGTCATCGCAAGCACTCAGGCGAGCGCCGCCTTGATCGGCCTTCTCTTTGTCGCCATCACGCTCGCTCCGGAGCGCGTGTTCGGAGAGCAGGCCGAGTCGGGTCGCCAGGCCCGGGCGCTGAGCGCGTTCACTGCGCTCGCGAACATCTTCTTCATCTCCTTCTCGATCCTCATCCCCGACGTCAACGTCGGCCTCGTCGTGACCCTGGTCGGGGGGGTCTCGATCCTGCAGACGCTTGGGCTCCTGCTGCTGCTGCGCCACTGGAGTTCGCAGGGTGTCCTGTGGCGGAGCCTTTTCCTGTTCCTCGGCAGCCTGGCGATCTACGGCGGCGAGATCGCGGTCGGCGTCCAGATCTGGAACAAACCGGCCAACCCAGGAGCGCTCTCCGGCATCCTCGAGCTCCTCCTGGGCGCTTTCGCCATCGGGCTGGGACGCGCGTGGGAGATTCTCGGCGCGCCTCGGATGGGCTTCGTCTCCCGCCTCCTCGAGCGGCTCGACCGGGGGACTAAGCCGCCGCCGGGCAAGCCTCCGCAGTCAGGGGGCTAGTAGATGTACGGCCAGTGCCGGTTCCGCTTGAAGACGACCTTGCAGCCGTCACAGCGAAACACGATCTGAACGTGGCGGCGGCCGATCGCCTGCGCGTCGCGGCCGCAGACAGGGCACGAGGCCGTCTCCTCCATGTACATCGCGGGGATCGGGTCGACCTTGATCTCTAAACGCCTTCTTTTCTTCGACATTTGCCTCTTTGTTGCCTTTCCTCCAACCGGGGTGGTTGCTCAGACTTCGAGCTGGGTTACGTCCAGGTTCTTAAGGTCTTCCGGGGGGTCTACGCCAGCGCTCTGCAGCCGCTTGAGCAGCGCGAGGATGTAGCGAACGCCGGCCAGGTTGACGTGATGCTGCCGGGTCAGGGTCTGGATCGCCTGTAGCTTCAACACATCTCGGCGTGAGTACCGCCGTCGATTTGTAACGGTCCGCTTGGGGGAAATCATGCGCAAGTGCTCGTACATCATCAGAGTGCGC
>DATEGL010000148.1:0-4091 GCA_035280145.1 Candidatus Dormiibacterota bacterium
CCGTACTCACCCGGCGGCGCGAGCACGGCGAGGCTGATGGGATCCACGCACGCGATCGCGAGCGCCCCAGCGTCATGCGCGGCGGCGGTGAGAGTGCGCGCGTCGACGAGGAGGCCGAGGAAATCGGGCTGCTGAAAGAGGACCGCGGCGGTCTTCTTGTTGGGCTCGCCACCCTTGCGAACCTTGATCCCACGTCCCTCGCCGAACGCGCGCAGCACCTGCACGTATTCGGGATGGACGTATCCGGAGACGATCACCTCGTTGCGTCCGGTGTGGACGAAGGCCATCATCGCCGCCTCCGCGACCGCGGTCGCGCCGTCATAGAGCGAGGCGTTGGCGACGTCGAGGGCCGTCAGCTCCGCGATCATCGTTTGAAACTCGAAGATCGCCTGCAGCGTGCCCTGGCTGGCCTCCGCCTGGTATGGCGTGTAAGCGGTATAGAACTCGGGCTTCGACGTGACCGCCGCCACTGCGGAAGGAACGAAGCGCCGGTACACGCCGCCGCCCCGAAAGGTGAGCCGGTCGGCAAAGACTCGATTGCGGTCGGCCAGCGCCCTGACCTGGGCCATGGTCTCGAGCTCCGACAGGCCGTCCGGGAGCTGGAGCGAGTCGAGGCGGAGCGACTGAGGAATGTCCACGAGAAGGTCATCCATCGACCGGACGCCGATCGCGTCGAGCATCGCCGACCGGTCTTCAGGGGAAAGGACGAGGTACGGCAAGCTAGTGGGCGGACTCCTCGGTCACTTGCCTGTACGACGCTTCGTCCAGCAGGTCGTCCGGAAGCGCACCCGCGAGGTCGACTTTCAGGATCCAGCCCTCTCCGTAGGGGTCTGAGTTGATGAGCTCCGGGTGCATGGCGAGCTTCTCGTTCACCTCGCTGATCCGCCCCGCCACCGGTGAGTACAGGTCGCTTGCGGCTTTCACCGACTCGACCACGCCGAACGCCTCATGCTCGCCAAGCTTTCGCCCTGCCGCCGGCAGCTCGAGAAACACGACGTCGCCCAGCTGGGCTTGCGCGAAATCGGTGATCCCGACTGTGGCGTGCTTGCCGTCGACCGTGACCCACTCGTGCGTCTTCGTGTAGCGACGGTCAACCATGGCGAATCTCCTTCTTCTCGATCACAGAGCGGGCCGAGCCGCGGTAGAAGGGCAGCTTGACGACCTCGGCTGGAGCCTCCCTGCCCCTGACCTCGACCACGACCCTGTCTCCGATCGACAATGATCGCGCTTCCACGATCGCGAGCGCGATCGGGTGCCCCACGAAGAACGAATGGGTGCCGCTGGTGATCACCCCGACGGCTCGGTCGCGCGCCATCACTGTGGCGCCATGGCGGGCGATGTCGCCAGGCTGCAGACTCAGCCCGACCAGGGTGCGCTTTGGCCCTTCGGCCTTGACTCGTCGCAGCGCTTCGCCGCCGATGAAGTCGCCCTTGTCCAGCTTGACGGTCCACCCGAGGCCGGCCTCGTAGGGGTTTACGGATTCGTCCATGTCGTTGCCCCACAGGCGAAGGGCGGCCTCAAGCCGTGCGGCGTCGCGAGCGCCAAGTCCGGCGGGCAGAACCCCCGCGTCCTTGCCGCCGGCCAGGATCGCATCCCACACCTCGACCACCCGGTCGCTGGCGACGAACAGCTCAAATCCGTCTTCGCCGGTGTAGCCAGTGCGTGAGATCAGAGCCTCGACGCCCGCGACCTTGCCATGGCGAAAGCCGAAATACGGAATGTCTTCCGAGTCCCCGTCGCTGGGCAGCAGCTCGGACGCCCGCGGGCCTTGAAACGCGACCAGGCTCGATTGCAGCGTGTGGTCTTCCAGGTCGACGTCGTCCGGGAGGTGGCGCTGCATCCAGGCGACATCCTTCTCGCGGTTCGAAGCGTTGACGACGACGATGAATTCATCCGCCGACTGGCGGTACGTGACCAGGTCATCGATGATGCCGCCGTCCTCCTGACACATCTGGCTGTACATGGCGTGGCCAGGGGCGACCGCGGCGACGTCATTGGTCAACAGCCGCTGCAAGTAGGCTTCAGCGCCGCGTCCTTTGACCCAGAGCCGGCCCATGTGCGAGACGTCGAACAGACCCGCGACCTGCCGCACCGCGAAGTGCTCGTCGCGGATCGAGCTGTACTGCTGCGGCATCTCCCAACCGCCGAAGTGGACCATGCGCGCGCCAAGGGAGACGTGGCGGTCGTAGAGCGGTGTGCGCTTCAGCGGGTTAGTCGCCGTCGACGCTGTCGTCAGTGTCGACAGAGTCAGGATCAATGAAGGCGAGAAGCTCCTCGTCGTTCCGGCGCCGCGCTTCTGCGACGACCCTGGCGACGTAGCGGGTTCGGTCCACAGACCACTCGAGCTTCTCCGCAATCTCGTGCTCCGTGGGTGGCCGGTGAAGCTCACGGCGCAGAAGGAGCTCCGTCCGCTCGTAGTCGTTGGCAGCGGCAACAAGGAGCTCGCCGTCACGGACCGCGCCTGCCTCGGCGGCCAGCGCGGCGTCCATCTGCTCGCTGACCTTCCGCTCGGCAAACTGCGCGAAGTGCTCCTGGCCGCTGACCGCATAGAGCTGCACGGCCTCGACAAGGCCGACCGATCCCTCCTGGATGAGGTCGGACACCGACAGCCCTTTGTCTTCGCGAGCTTCGGCGAGGCGGATCACAAGGCCAAGGTTGGCGGCGACCACCCGGTCGAGGCTTGCCCGGTCTCCGGCGGCCGCCCGTTCGAGAAGGCTCTCCTCCTCGTCCTCGTCGAGCCGCGGCGCGGAGCGCGCCCGACTGCGCAGCTCCCGCAAAGCGTTTTCGTCAGCGTCCGGCTCAACCGGCTGCGCCCCCACTTCGAGCGATTTTACGCCCGGCGTATTAGAGCTTCCCGGGGGCCCAACTCGATGTTCCACGTTTTACATCGGGCTTGCCATACTCGAAGCATGCGCAGGCTCGCAGCGCTTCGCCTGGGGTGGGTGGTGTTCGCGGCCGCGGCCGCGATGATCCCCTTGAACGCCGGCGCCGCCACCCCCCACATCGAGCAGGCCGACCTGAACGGCGACATCAACAACATCATGTCGGCCTACATCCAGAACTCCGTGAGCCGTGCGGAATCGGACCGGGCGGATGCGCTCCTGGTCGTGATGAACACTCCCGGCGGCATCTCCACCTCGATGGATGAGATCGTCACCAGCCTGCTCAACAGCACCGTGCCCGTCATCGTCTACGTCTATCCGAGCGGCGCCCGCGCCGCCTCCGCGGGTCTCTTCGTCGCCCAGGCCGCCGACGTGCTGGCGATGGCCCCCGGCACCAACATCGGGTCTGCGCATCCGATTCAGGCCACAGGCGAGAACCTGACCGGCGACCTGGGTGCCAAAGTCTTGAACGACGCCGTTACACGCGTCCGCAACCTGGCATCCATGCACGGCCGCAACGCCGACTGGGCCGAAGACGCGGTGCGCAACAGCGTCAACATCAACGCCGACGAAGCGGTGCAGCTGCACGTCGCCGATCTCGAAGCCAACGACATCCGCTCCTTGCTGAACCAGGTCGACGGCCGCGAGGTCCCGCGAACCAACGGCAGCCTCACCATCCACTCACTCAACGCCGTGGTCGATGACAGCCCGATGCCCTTCTGGCAGATTTTCCTGAACGCGTTGATCGATCCGACGATCGCGGCGCTGCTGATCATCGTCGCCGGCTACGGCATCATCACCGAGCTCTCAAACCCGGGGCTGATACTGCCTGGCGTCATTGGCGGCCTGGCGGCCGTGCTCGCGATCATCTCGTTGGCCAACCTCCCAGTCAACATCGCGGGCGCGCTGCTCATGCTTCTCGCGCTCATCCTCTTCGTAGCGGACCTCATTGCTCCCACGCACGGCTTCCTTTCCGTCGGCGGGGTTTTCGCCCTTCTGCTCGGGATGGCGTTCCTGATCAATACGGGCCCCGTCGGCCTCGGGGTCAATCCGGTCGTTTCGATCGGCACGGCGGCAGTCACCCTGGCGTTCTTTGTCTTCTTCATACGCAAGGTGTGGTTGGCGCGGCGCCAGCCTGCCTTGTCGGGCGCCGACAGCATGGTTGGAGCCCTGGGTGAGGTGCGCGAAGAGCTGGCGCCGGAGGGTCTA
>DATEGL010000149.1:0-2118 GCA_035280145.1 Candidatus Dormiibacterota bacterium
GTCGTCCGGCCGGAAGGCCGGCGGCGACTCTACGCGCTCCGGCCGGAGCCGTTCAACGAGCTGTCGCAGTGGATCACCGGATACAGAGCGATCTGGGAGGGGCGACTCGATAGGTTTGGCGCCGAGCTGGATCGGCGTCGCAAGTCACAAGACAAGAAGAAGGAGAAGCGACCATGAGCAACTCAGTGCGAACGTGCCTCACGTTCAAGGATCGTGCGGAGGAGGCTGTCAACCTCTACGTTTCGATCTTCCCAAACTCGAAGATCACTCACATCACTCGCGTCGAGGACGACGGCGGCCCGATTCCGAAGGGCAAGCTCCTCGTCGCGATATTCGAGCTCGACGGCCAAGAGTTCCGCGCGTTCGACGGCGGCGAGACGTTCACTTTCAACGAAGGCATCTCGCTCGACGTGACCTGCAAATCGCAGGCCGAGGTCGACAAGTACTGGACCGCGCTGATTGCAAACGGCGGGGAAGAAAGTCAGTGCGGCTGGCTGAAGGACCGATTCGGTGTGTCGTGGCAGATCATCCCCGAGCAGCTCGGCCAGATGTTGAGCGACCTTGAGCACGGCAACTCGGAAGCCGCGATGCAGGCGATGCTGAAGATGAAGAAGATCGACATCGCCGAGCTCGAGAAGGCGTATCACGGCGCGCGCGTAGCGTGACGGAAAGGCCGAAGCTCACCCTCGAGCGCACGTTCACGGCGTCTATCGAGGAAGTGTGGGAGCTGTGGACGACAAAGGCGGGAATCGAAGCCTGGTGGGGACCGGAGGGGTTCAGCGTCGCCGCAGGCGACCTGGACCTCCGGCCCGGCGGGGACCTGCACTACACGATGAGCGCGGTAGGACCTGAGCAGCAGGAGTACATGCTGAAAGCCGGCATGCCGCTCACCACCAACCTCAGGATCGCGTACATCGACGTCGAGCCGCCGCGCCGGCTCGTCTACCGAGACGTCGTCGACTTCATCCCTGGCGTCGAGCCGTACGAGGTGGAGACCGTGGTCGAGCTCCACGAAACCGGCGACCAGGTGCATATGGTGTTGACCTTCGATCGCATGCACGACGAGCAGTGGACTCGCCTGGCGGTAATGGGACACGAGGGAGAGCTGGATCGCCTGGCACGCCTGCTAGCCGCTCGCTGATCTCCCACAGCCGTGGTTCCACCGCTCCTGACGAAGCTGCTGCGCGAGAATTAGATCTGTTGCAGCCGGACGGCACAGGGAGGTGGTCATGGCCGACAGCGTCTATCGGGTGACCGAGCTCATAGGCACCAGCAGCCAGTCCTGGGAGGCGGCGGCCAAGATGGCGATCGAGACCGCGGCCAAGTCCCTGCGCGACCTCCGCGTAGCCGAGGTAGTGGAGCAGGACCTGACGATCGAGGACGGAAAGGTGACGACATACAGGGTCAAGCTCAACGTCTCGTTCAAGTACCTGCCGGAGAAGTAGCTAGGGGGCGGTCGCGGCCTGGAGCTGGCACCCGGCCGCCTTCATCTCCTCCAGCGCCTGCAGACCGGTCTCCTCTTTCACGGCGGCGCAGAGATTGGTGAGCACGCGCACCTGGTACTCATGCTTGCGCGCGTCCAGGGCGCTCGCGCGCACGCAGTAGTCGGTCGCGATGCCGCAAACGTCGACGTGGTCGACGCGGTGCTCCTGGAGAACGTCGAGCAGAGGGTGGCCGCGCTTGTCGAGGGCGTCGAAAGCCGAGTAGGCGGCAGCGTTCCGGCCCTTCGTCACCACCTCGTGGATGTACTTCTCGCGAACCAGGTTCTGGATGGTCGGCACGAATTGCGCGCCCGGCGTCCCAACCATGCAGTGCGGCGGCCATGTGTTCTGGAAGTCAGGGTGGTCTGAGATGTGGTCCGGCGCGTTCTCGTGGTAGTCGCGCGAGGCGACGACGAACTCGTACTCGTTCTTGAAATGGCGGATGTGGCGGGCGATCATCGCCGCGACATTCAGCCCGCCCTGGACCCCCAGGCTGCCACCCTCGACGAAATCCACCTGGACGTCGACGATAAGTAGCGCGTTTCTCATGCTTACTTAAACTGACCCTTGATGGCCTCGGCCTCCGTGATAGTAGCGGGAGCGCGCACCCCCTTTGGCAAGTTCGGCGGCGCTCTCA
>DATEGL010000150.1:0-7483 GCA_035280145.1 Candidatus Dormiibacterota bacterium
CTGCAGTCGTTCCCGACGCCGCGCGAGCCGTCCGCTTTCAAAGGGATCACGGTTGCCGTCGACGCGACCACGCCTTCGCTGCGCCGGCGGTTGGCGGCTGTGGCTCGGCGTCTGGGCGCGCGGCCGAGGCATGTGGGCGACCGCGAGCGCGTTCGCTACCACGCTGCCGCGGTCTTCGCGTCCAACTTCCTGGACGTCGTGATCTTCGAGGCGATCGGACTGCTGAAGGCAGCCGGCTGGAGCGAGGCCGAGGCGCTGAGAGCGCTGTTGCCGCTCGTCCAGGGCGCGCTCGACAACATCCGCCGGGGTGGTCCCGTCAAGGCTCTCACCGGTCCCATTCGCCGTGGCGACTCAGAGACCGTGAGCGGCCACATGGCCGTGATGGCCAACCCGGACCTTTATCGTATGCTCGCCCTGGCCGCGCTCGAGATCGCGAAAGAGGCGGGACTCCAGTACGCCGCGGTCGAGCGGACCAGAAGGGCGCTGACCCGAGATGTGGCAGCGACCCGAAGGAGAGGTCGTCGATGACCACGGTGCTGGACGTCCAGCGGTTCAAGGACGAGGGCAGGCACTTCGCCATGCTCACGGCATACGACTTCCTGAGCGCCCGCATTCTCGATGAGGCTGGGATCCCGGTCCTCCTCGTTGGCGACAGCCTCGGGATGGTGATGCTCGGCTATCCGACCACGCTGCCGGTCACGCTCGACGAGATGCTGCACCACGCCAAAGCAGTCTCCCGCGGCGCCCGGCAGGCGCTGCTCATCGGAGACATGCCGTTCATGTCGTATCAGGCCTCGGTCGAGCAGGCGATCGTCAGCGCGGGCAGGTTCATCCAGGAAGCCGGCATGCACGCCGTCAAGCTCGAGGGCGGTGGCCGCGTGGTCGAGATCACCAACCGGCTGACCGAGATCGGCATCCCGGTCATGGGGCACCTGGGGCTGACGCCGCAGTTCGTGCACCAGATGGGCGGCTTCAAGGTTCAGGGGAAGACGGAAGCACAAGCGGCGCGGATCAAAGCGGACGCAATGGCGCTGGAGGACGCGGGCGCATTCAGCATCGTGCTCGAGGGCATCCCCAGCAAGCTTGGCGCCGAGATCACGCAGGCGCTTCGGATTCCCACGATCGGGATCGGGGCTGGGCCGGCGACGGATGGCCAGGTGCTCGTCTTCCACGACATGCTCGGGTTGACGACTGGCAAGGCGCCGAAGTTCGTGAAGCGGTACGCAAACCTCGCCGAGGAGATCGCGCGTGCGGCGTCGGAGTACGCCGAGGACGTGCGGAGCGGGAAGTTCCCGGGTCCGGAGCACGAATACTCGACGAACGGATCCGCCCCAGCAAAGGATCGTGAAGAGGTCAGGTACGGAGGCTGACGGTTCTCCGGCCGTAAGTGA
The DNA here is from genome assembly GCA_035280145.1 of Candidatus Dormiibacterota bacterium. Lineage (GTDB taxonomy): Bacteria > Chloroflexota > Dormibacteria > Dormibacterales > Dormibacteraceae > 40CM-4-65-16. The sequence goes on from DATEGL010000150.1 coordinate 1,392, forward strand.
ACAACCCGCCGCGATGCGCGATGCCTCGCGCGCCTGGCGGGCCGAGGGACGCTCGATCGGGCTCGTGCCGACGATGGGCGCGCTTCACGCCGGCCATCTGAGCCTTGTTGAGCTGGCACGCCATGAAAACGACGTCGTCGTGGTCAGCATCTTCGTCAACCCGACTCAGTTCGGTCCGGGCGAGGACTTCGGGCGTTATCCAAGAGATTTCAAGCGCGACTCCGGAATGCTCAAGCTTGCGGAGGTCGACGCCATATACATGCCGTCCACCGACGTGATGTACCCGGCCGGCGCCAGCACGCGCGTGCACGTCGGCGGCGTCGCCGAACCGCTGGAAGGGGCGTTTCGTCCCGGGCACTTTGAAGGTGTTGCGACGGTGGTCGCCAAGCTGTTCGCCGCGGTGGAGCCTGACCGCGCGTACTTCGGCCAGAAGGACGCCCAGCAGGTGGCCGTGGTCAAACGCCTCACACAGGACCTGGACCTTGGAGTCGAGATTCGGGTGGGGCCAATCGTCCGAGAGCCGGACGGGCTCGCCCTCAGCTCGCGAAACGTCTACCTCGCGGCCGCCGAGCGAAAGGCGGCAGCAGCGTTGAGCGACGCCCTGCGCCGGGCGGCCAAGGCGTATGTGGACGGAGACCGCGATCCTGACTCACTCCGGAAGCGAATTCACGCGCGGCTCGAAGCGGAACCGCTCGTCCAGCTCGACTACGCCGAGCTCGTCGATCCGGCTACTTTTCGGAAGCCCGGATATCTCGCCGTCCTGGCTGCGAGGGTGGGCAAAACGAGGGTGATCGACAACCACGACCTCACCAAACCCTTCCCCGGTTAGCGATCATTCGTGCGGTACAATTGACGCTCGTTTTGGCGGAGGCCGTTCTGACGACCAACACCACATCAATAAATTCTTGGGGGTTCGCGATTTGGCCACTGATTCCGGTGTCGCCCTGACCGATAAGGAGGAGGGGAGCGACCAGGAATCAACAGTCCCCGACCCCTTCAGCACGATGTCCATGGAGGACTACCTCCAGCTAGAGGAGGAAGCCTTCAAGACCCCCAACCATGGGGACATCGTGGACGGCGTCGTTGTCCGGGTCGATCCCGATGAGGTCCTCGTGGACATCGGGGCCAAGGCCGAGGGTGTCATCTCGAGCAAAGAGCTCGGCCTGCGCGGAGACATGGACTCGGGCGGCCTCGAGCCTGGCGACCAGATCAAGGTCTATGTCCTTCAGCCCGAGAACGAAGAGGGCAACGTCGTCCTCAGTCTGCGCCGGGCGCGCGCGGAGACGACGTGGATCGTCGCCGCGGAGAAGCAGGCCGACGGCAGCGTCATCGATGCCGACGTCCGCGAGCAGAACAAGGGCGGTCTGATCGTCAACATCCTGGGCTTGCGCGGCTTTTTGCCATCGAGCCAGGTCGCACGCGCGTACGCGGGTTCGCTTGAATCGCTTGTCGGCAAGCGGATCCCGGTCAAGATCCTCGAGGTCAACCGTAAGCGCAACCGGCTGATCGTCAGCCAGAAGGCGGCGGAGGACGAGGACCGCGCGCGCAAGCGCGAGGAGCTGTTCAGCCGGCTGCAGACCGGAACGATCGTGACGGGCACTGTCTCGGGCATCACCAGCTACGGCGCATTCGTCGACATCGGCGGCGCGGATGGCCTGATCCACATCTCGGAGCTTTCCTGGGACCGCGTCTCGAAGGTCACCGACGTGCTCCAGCTGGGCGACGAGGTCACTGTGAAGGTGATCAAGCTCGACCCAGAGCAGACGCGCATCTCGCTGTCGCTGCGTCAGCTTCAGCAGGATCCGTGGGAGCGCCTCGTCCAGTCGATGCCCGTCGGCTCGATCGTCGAAGGACAGGTCACCAAGACCAAGAAGTACGGCGCTTTCCTCCAGATCATGCCGGGCATCGAGGGCCTGCTCCACATCTCGGAGCTGTCCTGGGATCACGTGGAGCGCACCGAGGACGTGCTGAAGGTCGGTGAGAACGTGCAGGTGAAGGTGATCGGGATCGACACCGCGCGGCGAAGGATCTCGCTGAGCCTCAAGCAGCTTTCGGCGCCGCCTGCGAGCCTGGCCGGAGCGCGCAGCGACCGCCGGCACGACGAGTACCCGCAAGAAGACGACGAGTAGCTAAGAGCTGAGCGCCGCTAGGCGCTGGCTCGCCGGCGTGTAGTAGGGATCGACCTCGAGCGCGCGTTGGTAGGCTCGGCGCGCCGCGGCCATGTCGCCCAACTGCCGCAGGTGGTCGCCAAGGTCGACGTACAGCCCAGGTTCCGTCTCACCGAGGTCGGCCGCGCGTTGAAGCTCGGTCGTGCCGCCTCGAATGTCGCCCTGCGCGATCCAGCCGTCGCCCAGTGCCCAGTGGTACTGGGCCTGATAGGGGTCGAGGCGGATCGACGACTCGGCCCGGCCGTGGAAATACCAGACGTCGGCCAGCACGGGAAATACCGCGAACACGACCGCAGCTGCCACCAGCGGCATGGCGACAAGGCCTCCCCACTTGTGAGGACGCTCCGTGGCGGCCGGCTGAGGGGCCTGACCAGCGGCTGACCAGAGCGTGCCGGCAAGCAGCCAGAACGCCCCGGTGGCGGGGGCCCAGTCGAAGTTGGGCAGGACCCAGACCGTGTAGCCGACAAGGGCTGCCGCCAGGCCCGCCACATCGCGGTCGGAGCGTTGGCGCCACGCCTGCCGGAACACCACAAACAGCAGCCACCCGAGCGCGGCAAGTCCCAGCAACCCCTGGGTCGCGGCGATGTCCAGTGGTCCCGCATGGACCCGGTCGAACGTCACGAGCGTCGCGTAGTCCTGGCTGAGGAAGCGACCGAAGTTCAGGCCCGTCGTGTCCTCGCCATAGCCGGTGAGCGGTCGGGCGGCCACCATGCGGAGCCCGTCGCCCCACAGATGCAGGCGCAGCTCGGGCGGGTCGTTGTTCAGGATCCGAAGCGGCGTGGCCAGCAGCAGGACGAGGCCGAGTCCTATGACGGCCGACGAGATCAACGCGACCCTCTTTCCAAGGTGTCTCGGCACGCTGAAGGCCAGCAGCGCGAGGCACCCCGCGCCGGCGCCGGCGAAGCCGCTGCGCGAAGTCGTCACGAAGAGGCCGCCTGCCAGGACCACGATCGCGCCGCCCCAGGCCCAGTTGAAGAGACTCGACCGCCGCACCCGGTCGATCGCAAGCGGGAGGGCCATGACGATCAGGCCGGCGAGTAGGTTGGCGTTGCCAAGGTCGCCATCCGGCCGGAACGGCGCGTGGAAGACCCACTGCAGCCACGCCTTGATGCACGCGACGCAGGTGGCCAGCACGAAGGCGGCGACGAGCCAGTCGCACTGGCGCTGGGTGCGCACCAGCCATACCGCCGAAGCGAACAGGCCGAGGTACGCGAGCCGGACCGGCAGCGACTCGTACCGTGTGTAAGACCCCGCGAGGCTCAGCGGCCAGGAGGTAGAAAAGGCAAAGGCCAGCACTGCGGCCGCGACCGCCGCCGCCAGCGGCCAGCGCAGGGGGCCGAGCCCCGGCCGGTTCGGGACGAGGATGCCGAGCCCGACCCCCAGGCACGCGCCCGTGATCACGACCGCCGCGCGCGGCAGGATGTAGGAATCGCTGGCGATGGGTAGAAAGACAACCGGCAGCGCCAACGCCACGGCCGCCGGCAAGAAACCGCTAATTCGTTCGAGGAGGCGAAGCACCGCGCCTACTCTTAACCGAAATCGACTCTCAGAGTCGGACGTTATATTAGGTGCAGAGGTATGAACCTCGATCAACGTTAGATTGCGAGGAGGTGCTGGCCCCACCTAGGAGTACGCGAAAGGAGACCGGAGGATTTGGGAACCCTGTATCCGTTTGAAAGATTTACTGAGCGGGCCAAGAAAGTCCTGACGCTCGCCCAGGAAGAAGCAGAACGATCGCACCACAGCTACATCGGGACCGAGCACCTGCTCCTGGGGTTGCTGCGCGAAGGTGAGGGCCTGGCCGCCAAGGTTCTGAACAACCTCGGCGTCGAGATCGGCAAGGTTCGCCAGACCATCGAATCAGTCCTCGGCCGCAACGAGCGGATCATCATCCAGCAGATCATTCCGACGTCGCGCGTAAAGAAGGTCATCGAGATCTCGTTCGAAGAGGCGCGGCGCATGGGCCACAACTACGTTGGTACCGAGCACCTGCTGCTCGGGCTGCTCATCGAGGGCGAAGGCATCGCTGCTCACGTGCTCGAAGACCTCGGCGCCAACCTGGAGAAGGTGCGCGGCGAGATCGAGCGCCTGCTCCACGACTCGACCGCCGAGACCGAAGCAGAGCCGGTGCAGAAGAAGCCTTCGAAGACGCCGCTGCTCGACCAGTTCGGGCGCGACCTCACCGAGCTCGCGCGACGCAACCAGCTCGACCCGGTCATCGGACGCGAGACCGAGATCGAGCGCGTGATTCAGATCCTGAGCCGGCGCACGAAGAACAACCCCGCGCTGATCGGCGAGCCGGGCGTGGGCAAGACCGCGATCGCGGAAGGTCTCGCGCAGCAGATCAATTTCGGCAACGTGCCCGAGTCGCTGCAGCACAAGCGCGTGCTGACGCTCGACATGGGCGCGCTGGTCGCGGGCACCAAGTACCGCGGTGAGTTCGAGGAGCGATTGAAAAAGATCCTCGACGAGATCCGCTCTAGTCGCGAGGTCGTGCTATTCATCGACGAGCTCCACACATTGGTCGGCGCCGGGGCCGCAGAAGGCGCTATCGACGCGGCCAACATCCTCAAGCCCGCGCTCGCGCGAGGGGAGATCCAGTGCATCGGCGCGACGACGCTCAACGAATACCGCAAGTACATCGAGAAGGACGCAGCCCTCGAGCGCCGCTTCCAGCCGGTGTACGTGGACCAGCCGACTCTGCTGGAAACCATCGACATCCTCAACGGAGTCAAGTCGCTCTACGAGAAGCACCACCGTGTAGTCATCACTGATTCAGCGGTGCACTCGGCTGCAGTGCTGAGCGACCGCTACGTCAGCGATCGCGCGCTGCCTGACAAGGCGATCGACCTGATCGACGAAGCCTCTGCGCGCGTGCGCATGAAGCTGACGACCACGCCTGACGAGCTGAAGGATCTGCAGAAAGAGATCCGCAGGCAAAGGGCGGAGCAGGACGACTCCGTCAACAAGCAGGACTTCGAGGCGGCCGCGAGCGTGCGCGACAAAGTCAAGAAGCTGCAGGACAAGCTGGCGCTGAAAGAAGCCGCCTGGCGCGACAAGCTGGGCGAGACCGTGCCTGAGGTGGGCGAGGAAGACATCGCGCAGATCGTCGCCGCGTGGACCGGCGTGCCGGTATCACGCCTTGTGGAGGAAGAGAGCGCGCGCCTCCTGCGCATGGAGGACGAGCTGCACAAGCGCATGGTTGGCCAGGACGAGGCGATCGTCACCGTGTCGCAGGCGGTGCGGCGCGCTCGCGCCGGGTTGAAGAATCCGCGCCGACCGATCGGCTCGTTCATCTTTCTCGGCCCGACCGGAATCGGCAAGACCGAGCTCGCACGCGCCCTCGCGGAGTACCTGTTCGATTCCGAGGACGCGCTGATCAAGCTCGACATGTCCGAGTTCATGGAGCGGCACACGACCGCACGTCTGGTCGGCTCGCCCCCGGGCTACGTCGGCTACGACGAGGGCGGCCAGCTGACCGAGGCGGTCCGCAGGCGGCCGTACTCGGTGATCCTTTTCGACGAGATCGAGAAGGCGCACCCCGAGGTCTTCAACATGCTGCTGCAGATCCTCGAGGACGGTCGGCTCAGCGACGCCAAGGGGAAGATCGTCAACTTCGCCAACACCGTGATCATCATGACCTCGAACCTCGGCATCCGCGACGTCAACCAGGCGGGCACATCGCTCGGGTTCCAGCCTGCCGTCGTCGACGAAAAGGACGAGGTCGAGCGGCGTCACCTGAACACCAAGCAGAAGATCGACGAGGAGCTCAAGCGGATGTTCCGCCCCGAGTTCCTCAACCGCGTGGACGCGGTCGTCGTGTTCAAGAGCCTGACGACGCACCAGATCCGCGAGATCGTCGACCTGCAGCTGAACCGGCTGGGCAAGCACCTGGCCGAGCAGCAGATCACGATCGAGGTGACC
>DATEGL010000151.1:0-2943 GCA_035280145.1 Candidatus Dormiibacterota bacterium
ATTACAAGCACGACGGCATGGGCTACGTCGACGGCCGCTACCACCACCTGTTCGTGGTTGCCGCCGAGGGTGGCAACGTGCTTCAGCTCACGACCGGCGCCTGGGACGTGACCGACTTCGACTGGTCCCCAGACAGCACCACGCTGGTCGTGGCCGGCAACGCCGAGCCTGGTGCCGACCTGCAGCGCGAGCTCAACCTGTACACGGTCGATCTTGAGGCCAACCTCCGGCGGCTGGGCGGTGGTTTCTACCTCAGCTCGCCGATCTGGTCACCTAAGGGCGACGCGATCGCCTTCGTCGCCCCCAACGGACTGGACGTCGGGCTGCTCGAGAGGTTGTGGATCGTGCCGCTCGCAGGCGGAGGTCCGCGCTGCCTGACCGCCGGCGTCGATCAGGCGGTCAACGACAGCGTCATCAACGACATGCGCTCGGGCCACGCCATTCGCATCTGCTGGACCGCCCAGGGCGACCGCATCTACTTCCTGGCCAGCGGCCCGGGCGTGACCGGGATACAGTCCGTCGACCTTGAGGGCAACGTGCGTGTCGAAGCGACGGGGCACCGGCGCATCTATGACTTTGACATCGCCAACGGAGTGCTCGCCTACTGCGCGTCGGACGCGACAAACCCGGGCGAGCTCTACATGTTCACCAACGGCGCCGAAGCCCGGATCACCGACCTGAACCCCTGGCTGCACGACCGCTTCGTCGCCGAGCCCGAGCACCACTACTTCACCGCGCCAGACGGATGGAAGCTCGAGGGCTGGGTCCTGAAGCCGCCGGGTCACGACCCCGAGCGGTTGCACCCGGCGGTCATGGAGATCCATGGTGGGCCACACGCCCAGTACGGATGGTCTTTCTTCCACGAGCTGCAGATCCTCGCCGGCATGGGTTACGTCGTGTTCTACATGAACCCTCGGGGTTCGGACGGTTACGGCGAGCAGTTCCGGCAGTCCGTCGTGCGCGACTGGGGTGGCAAGGACTTCCAGGACCTGATGAGCTCGCTCGACCAGCTGATCGAGCGCACCGGCTACATCGACGCCAACCGGATCGGCGTAGGCGGCGGCTCGTACGGCGGCTACATGACGAACTGGATAATCGGCCAGACCAACCGATTTTCCGCGGCGGTCTCCATGCGGTCGATCTCCAACCTCGTGAGCGAGTACGCCCAGCACGACATCGTTCTGTGGGGAGTGCTCCAGCTGGGTCCGCCGCCGTGGCCGGACCTTGACGAGCTGTGGAGGCGGTCGCCCATCCGTTACGTGCAGAACGTAAAGACGCCGCTGTTGATGACCGCGGCAGAGATGGACCTTCGCTGCGCAATGTCGCAGTCGGAAGAGATGTTCGGGGCGCTGCGCCTGCTCGGCAAGACTGTCGAGCTCGTGCGCTTCCCGGAGGAGTCGCACGACCTTTCCCGCCATGGACGGCCAGACCGGCGCGTGGAGAGGCTGCGCCGCATCGCCGGCTGGTATGAGCGCTTCCTCGGCACAGCCCCAGTGGATCGCCCGGCGCCAGAGGAGGCGACGCAGGTGCTGAGCGCCCCCGCCGAGGCCGCGCGTGAGTGGGCGAAGACAGTTGCGATCGGAACACGCCCACTGGACATCAAACCGGTGGAAGAGCCAACGGCGCCGGTGGATTTGGTGGCGGAGCCTGAGGTGATCCAGCCGGTCGTTTCTGAGTTTGCGACGGCGCCGGCGCCGATCGTGGAACCGGAAGCGCTGCCCGACCTGCCCCAGCCCGGAGCTGCGGAGGAGGCGCCGGTGGAGGCGGCTGTCGAGGAAGCCCCGGTGCTGTTCGAGGCGCAGCCCGAGCTCGAAGCCGCTGCGGAGCCTGAGCCTCGCGCGGATCAGGTGGTCGAGCCGGCCCAAGAACCGCCGCCCGAACCTGAGCCCGAACCTGAGATACCACCGGTGCCCGCCGCCATTGCGGCCACCACCGAGCCAGTTTCGACTTCCCTGGAAGAGCCGCACGCGCAGGTGACCCCCGAACCTCAGCCAGAGCCGGAAACCGAGGCGGTGCCTGAGCCGCAAGCCGTCGCCGCGCCGGAAGCTGTGGCCGAGCCGGAGCCGGCAGCCACAGCGCCGGTCGCCGGGCCGCAGGTCGATTCCACGCTCCTGTCCTGGCCTGGAGGTGGAAGGGCTGGGGGCGGGAACGGAGCACCGGCGCAGGCCGGCTCTTTCGAGGAGGCGACGTCCGTCATCCCAGCGTGGCAGCAGGCGGACAACAACTCCGGCGCCAAGGAAACGGTGTCGATGCAGGCGATGCCCCCAGAGCAGATCGCTCGTGGCGCCGAGTTTGCCGCGCTGCTGACATTCGAGTCCGGGCCGTTCGCGGGCAGGATCGTGGCCCTGCCGAGCCAGATGGTGAGCATCGGCCGCGCGCCGGACAACGACGTTGTCGTAGGCGACCCTGCGACCTCAGGGCATCACGGCCGGATCGACGTCCGCAGCGGCTCGTTCTGGATCAGCGACCTCGGCAGCACTAACGGCACGCTGGTGAACGGCGAGGCGGTGATCGAGAAGGAGCTGACCGACGGCGACATGATCGCCATCGGCCAGAACACCCTGCGCTTCAGCCTCGAGGGCTGATCAGGGCGACGCAGTCGTCCGCGGCCTCGCGGAGGGTGCGTGTGAACTCCTCGACGTCGGGCACGATAGCCGGGTCGGCCGTCAACCCGAAGTACGCGTCGCCGTTGTAAGAGACGATCGCGACGCCGAGACCCATCGAGGGATAGAGCGGCGCAAACGGCCAGACCTCGAGCAGCTCTGCGCCGCCCGAATAGAGCGGGAACTGCGGACCGGGGATGTTCGTCACGTTAATGTTCGCGCCGGCCTGGGGTGTCGTCATCACGCGACCCGCCAGGACGAGCAGCGACGGAGGCGCCCACTCAGCGAGACCCGCGAGCTGGTCCGCCGCCACCGCCTGCCTGGTGCGCTTCAAGTCGCC
>DATEGL010000152.1:0-6697 GCA_035280145.1 Candidatus Dormiibacterota bacterium
CCGTTGACGCCCGCCTCGCAGCGGACCAGCAGGTTGGTCTCGTCGACCTCCAGCACTCGGTCAAACGCGCCCATGTCCACGACGACCTCGCCCGATTCCGGTGACAGCGCGCCGCACATCCCGGTGGCGCCGCCCATGGGCGTGACTGCGACCGCCTCCGCGGTAGCCCACCTGAGGAGCTCCGACAGCTGGGCGCGGTTCGCAGGACGCGCGACGACCACGCGCTCTCGGGCGTTGCCCGCGCGCTCCTCCATGATGTGAACCGGCCACAGGTCGCGGACCGGGCGCTCGTCGACGTTGGTCGCGCCGACGATCTTCTCCAGGTCGGCTCTGCTCCCCATCTACGCGGCGCTCTCCCGGACCGGGTGTGGGCCCCTCGCTGCGTATCGACCAGCGAGCCAACCCGTCAGGATCGGGACGCCAAATCCACACGGACCTGCATAGTCGTAGCCGCCGAGCACGGCGCCGGCGGCGTACAGATTGCCAAACGGCACCGAGCCATCCTCGGCCAGCGGGTGAAGCCCCCGGTCCGTCCTCAAGCCGGTCCGCATCTCCACTGACGCGTCGAGGTACTCGAGGTGGCGCAGCCGCACGCCCGCCGTCGCAGCCGGTTCGCCCTCGTAAAAGACGCCGAGTCCAAACAGCGGCTCAGTCATCGGCCGTCCCGCGCGCAGGCCGCCTCCGATGTGGCGGCCCGTAGCGAGGACGAACGCGTCGCCGTGGAACGTGCGATTCCCAGAGCGCGCCACCGTGACGGCGCCACGTGCCGTTTCGACAGCCGTGATCTCTGCTTGAACCACGCCCAAAGAGATCGCCTGCTGCAGCCGCCATCCATGCGGTGAGGGCGGCGAGGCCAGGAGCTCGAAGCCGTCATCGGGCAGATTCGTGAAGCCGGGCGGATAGGCGATCGCGGCGCCCCTGGCGCGAGGGGCGGGCGCCCGGCGTCCGTAGAGATCGGTCAACGCTGCGCCTTGCGGCAGGTCGGGAATCGAAAGGTCCTCGCCGAAGGCTTCGATTCCATGCCGCTCCTTCAGCGCCAGCGCGGTGGCTGTCGCGTCGTAGTCGCCCACCTCCTGGACGCCGATCACCGCCACTCGCTTCCCGCTGAGCGCCCCGAGCTCACCACGAGCCACCGTGTCGGGAACGACATTGGCCGGCCGCGCAAGGCCGTGAATATCTGCGTACAGGCCACGCTTGCGCCAGCCGCCTTCGAACCTCAGTCCCTCCTTGGCCAGGGCGAGCTGCAGAGTGGAGACGGCTACGTCGAGCTCGGTCGCGAGGCCAACCGCGTCGATGCCCAGACGGGCAAGCGGGTGTAAACGGCTCCGGAGTATCGAGTCGAGGTCGTCGACGATCTCCATCCCTCCCGCGTACAGAGCCGTGGCGCCAGGGGCACGGGCGACCACCGTGACGTCGGCCCCATCCCGTCGAGCGGCCAGCGCGGCGGCGTAGCCGGCGATGCCTCCGCCGATGACCACTACTCTGGTCAAGGCGTAACGATGCGCCGCGTGTCCGCCACGTCCTTCTGCAGCTGCCGAACGAGGTCGTTCGGCGTCGCGAACCTGATGTCTGGGTGCAGATAGCGGACGAACCGGAGCTCGAGGCGCTGCTGATACAGGTCGCCCTCGAAGTCAAGGAGAAACGCTTCGACCTTCAGCTCTGTGCCCCCGAACGTGGGCCGGTAGCCGACTGACAGCGCGGCCACGAAACGTCCTTCCGGTGCCACCACCCTACCGGCATACGCGCCAAGCGAGGGAACCAGCTTGTTCGGCTCGGGGCTGATGTTTGCGGTCGGAAAGCCAAGCTGCCTGCCGATCTGGGCGCCCAGCTCGACCGGGCCAGACATCGAATACTCTCGGCCGAGCATTCGGTTTGCCTGCTCCATCTCACCTGACGTGACGAGGCGCCGCACTTCGGAGCTGTGCAACTCGTGGCCGTCGATCCTGAACGGAGGCACGACGTCCACCGCGTGCCCGTGAGATCGCAGCCACTCCGCGTTACCGGTTCGCCCGCGGCCGAATGCAAAATCGAAGCCAATCACCCAGCGCCGGATTTGCATCGCGGCGGCGAGTCTGTCGATGAATTCCTGCGGCGACAGTTGCGACAGCTCACGGTCGAAGCGGATGACGATGGCGTGCTCGATTCCGGCCTGACCGACAAGGTCCAGCTTTTCGCGCAGCGTGGTGATGGATTGGGGGCAGTTCGCGGGATCCAGGACGCAGCGAGGATGCGGTTCGAACGTGATCAGCGCCGGGGCTGTGCCGGCATCGCGAGCAGCCTGGACGGCGTGCCGAATCACGTCGACATGGCCGAGGTGCACTCCGTCGAAGCTGCCGACGGTCAGCGCCACCGGACCGATGGGCTCGGTTGGAAGCCCGAGGTGAACTTTCAGGTGAGCACTTTCTCCGGGACGAAGGTCCGCCTCAGCGCGTCGGTGTGGCCAAGAGCAACGAGGCGCCCGGAGGCGTCGTGGGCGCGCAGCCGCCCAGGTCGTGGTTCGGGAAAGACGCGCACCGAGCGGCCCTGGCGCACCTGCGCCAGCTGCTCGACATTCAGCCTGACCTGCTCCATCTCCGGCAGTATGACCTCCGCTGGAAGCAGCTTCTCCCTGACTGCCTCAGCATCGGCAAGGACGTCGAAGCGAACTGCCATGTCGATGCTCAACGGTCCATACGCGACCCGGACCAGACGGCCGAGATAGCCACCGATGCCGAGCACTTCCCCGAGGTCGCGGGCAATCGAGCGGAGGTACGTGCCGCTTCCGCACGTCACCTCAACCCTCGCCGTCGCGCGCAGACCTTGCTCGAACTCGAGCAGCCCGGCCGAGTAGATGTCCACCTCGCGTGGCGCTGGCCGCGCCGGCTCGCCGCCGCGGGCAAGGCGGTACGCACGCGTGCCGTCCACCTTCACCGCCGAGTAGGCCGGTGGCCGCTGCGGGACGCGGCCTACAAAGCCGGCGAGGGCCGACTCGACCTCCGTCGCGGTGATCGAGCTCGGGTCGCCGGCTGATCGCTCCGGCGCCTCGGCGTCGTCGGTGTCCGTGACGAAGCCGAGAACGATATCCGCGACGTACGTCTTGGGAAGCGCGTGTGCGTACTCCGCAAGCCGGGTGGCGGACTCGAACAGAACCGGGAGCACGCCGGTCGCCAGCGGATCGAGCGTGCCCGCGTGGCCGACGCGGCGCGCTCCCGTCAGCCGGCGCAGCCGGTTGACGGCTGAGAAAGAAGTCTCCCCAGCGGGCTTGTCGAGGTTCAGTACACCTGTCGCAAATGGAGCTGCGTCAGCGTCGCGATGAGGCGGCAAGGATCGCCTCCTTGGCGGCCGCCAGCACCACCTGCACCGCCTCGTCCATCGATCGACCGATCTCGGCTCCGGCCGCGCGGATGTGTCCGCCACCGCCGAACTGGGCGCAGAGCGCCGCGGCGTCGACCCCACCCCGGCTGCGCACGCTGATCTTCGTCAGGTCCGAGGTGACCTCCTTGAAAAGGATCGCCAGCTCGAGGCCGGCGATGCTGTTAAGCGTGTCGATGATGCCCTCGGACTCGGCCATCAGCGCGTTGGCCTCTTTCAACATCCGCCTCGTCACCTTCGCCCACGCGAGCCGTCCATCCATCTCCACCCGCATGGTGGCGAGGGCCAGGCCGCTCAGCTTCAGCGTGGTCTCGGGCCGCATCTTGTAGACCTGCGTGGCGATGTGGCCGGGGTCGGCGCCAAGCCGGGCGAGCCGGGCCGCGTCCTCCAGGGCGCGAGGGGTGGTGTTCTCGTGGCGGAACCCACCTGTGTCGGTGAGCAGCGCGACGTACAGGTTGGTGGCGATGCTCGCAGTGATCGGGTACCCAAAGTGGTCCAGCATCTCGATGACCATCTGGCCGACCGCAGCCGCGTCCGGATCGATGACATTGATGTCACCGAACCTGGTGTTCGAAGGATGGTGGTCGACGTTGATGATCGTGGCGTGAGTCGCAATTCGTCTGACCGCGCTGCCCGAGCGCTCGAGGTTGCCCGAATCGAAGAAGAAAACCAGCTGCGGGTCGATACCGTGAGGCGGTTCGTCCTGGATCTCCTCGAACCCGGGCAGGAACGTGTACATCGGAGGCAGCGGCGGCGGCACGAGCACCCAGACGTCCTTGCCTTCCGAACGCATGGCCTCGGCGAAGGCGAGGCTGCACCCGAGCGTGTCGCCGTCGGCATCCTTGTGGCCGAAGATCAGGATCTCCTGATTCGCGTCGACCAGATCCTTGATCTCGTCGTAGAGATGCGGTTTGTCGAGCTTTGCGGTGGCTACGGCTTTGACTCCTGTTGTGGCAGGACTTCCTTAAGCAGCTCGGAGATGTGCACGCTGTACTCGATCGAAGGATCGAGCTCGAAGCGCAGCTCCGGCGAAAACTTCAGGTTCTGCAGCCGCCGGCCGAGCTCATGCCGGATCAGACCCTTGGCCGACACCAGGCCCTTGATCGACGCCTTCTGCTCGTCTGGGTTGCCGAGCACGCTGACCCTGACGCGGGCCTGGCGCAGATCTGGCGACATGCGGACGGCCGTGATGCTGACGAATCCAATTCGTGGATCCTTCAGGTCGCGCCGGATGATGGACATGATCTCTTCGCGCACCTGCTCACCCACCTGATCCGCGCGGTAGCTGGTCATGCTGACCACCGCCTTTAGCGAGTACAAGCTCGCTTAGATTTCTTCCCGCTCGAGGCGATATGTCTCCATCGTGTCTCCGGGCTGGAAGTCCTCCCAACCTTCGAGACCGATGCCGCACTCCTGCCCGGCCTGCATCTCGCGCACGTCTTCCTTGAAGTGCTTGAGCGAGCTGATCCGGCCTTCGAAGAGCTGCTCCCTGCCTCGGAAAAGCTTCACCCAGCCTCCACGGCTGACCTTGCCCTCCTGCACGCGACTTCCGGCGATGACGCCGATGCGCGGGATCTTGATCGGGGTGACGACCTCGACCTTACCTTCCCTTACCTGTCGATAAGTTGGCTCGCGCAGGCCTTTGGCGGCGCGCTCCACGTCTTCCGTCAGCTTGTAGATGACGTCGTAGTAGCGGACCTCGACCTTCGCCCGCTCGGCCGCGGCGATGTTTGCCGGCGTGGGCTTGAGGTTGAAGCAGACGATGATCGCGCTCGAGACGCCGGCGAGGAGCAGGTCGGAGTCGCTGACTGCGCCCACTCCCTGGCCGACGATCTTGATCGCGACAACCGGGTCCTCGATCTTCTGCAGCGCAGCGAGCAGGGCTTCAAGCGTGCCCTGCGCGTCGGCCTTGACGACGAGGCTGAGCTCTTTGACCTCACCCTCCTTGGCGCGACGGGCCAGGTCTTCGAGTGTGATGCGCGGGGTGGTGTCGCGAGCGGCTTCCTGCGCGCGCTTCTCGGTGAGCTTCGTGAGAGCGATCTGGCGCGCGGCCTTTTCAGAGCCCACCACCTGGAAGATGTCGCCGGCCTGCGGCACCTCGCCCATGCCCGACACCACCACCGGAGTGGCAGGCCCGGCCTCGAGCACGCCGCGGCCACGGTCGTCCGCAAGCGCGCGCACGCGGCCGTAGATATGGCCGCAGACGAAGTCGTCGCCGACCTTGAGCGTCCCCGCCTGAACCAGCACCGTTGCCACCGGACCGCGACCACGCTCGAGGTGGGCGTCGACGATTGTCCCCAGTGCGTTGCGGTCGGGGTTTGCCTTCAGCTCCAGGATGTCAGAGGACAGCACGATGGTCGTGAGCAGGTCGTCGATGCCCCGCCCGGTCTTCGCGCTGAGGTGGACGCACTCGTACTCACCGCCGTAGTGCCGCACGACGATTCCCTGCTCGGCCAGCTGCTGGTGGACGCGGTCCACGTTGGCGTTGTCCTTGTCGATCTTGTTGATGGCGACGACTATCGGCACCTTCGCGGCGCGCGCATGATGGATGGCCTCGATGGTCTGCGGCATCACACCGTCATCGGCGGCAACGACTAGGACGACCAGGTCGGTGACCTGCGCGCCTCTCGCGCGCATCGCGGTGAACGCTTCGTGGCCGGGCGTGTCGATGAAGACGACCGGATGCCCGTCGGCGGTCTCGATCTTGTAGGCCCCGATCCGCTGGGTGATGCCACCTGCCTCCCCCGCCGCGACACGCGTGTTTCTGATGGCGTCGAGGATCGAGGTCTTGCCGTGGTCGACGTGGCCCAGCACCGTCACGATTGGCGGGCGCGGCTTGAGCTTGGTCTTGTCCTCGTTGGCGAGCGAGAAGAGCTCCTCGCGCGAGGTTGTGACGACATCACCCTCACCCTCGGCTGACTCGACGGCGACCACGTCCTCGCTGGCGACCGGCTCCACGGTGAAGCCGAACTCGTCGGCCACGATCTCGGCGGTGGCGAAGTCGATGACCTGGTTGATGGTGGCCAGGATCTTCGAAGCCATCAGCTTCTTGATAACCTCGACAGGGCTGACCCCCAGCTTGTCGGCCAGGTCCTTCACAGACAGGGTCGGCGGCAGGATCGCCCGCCGGTCCCCGTTGGTATCGATCTTGGTCGTCACGGTGGCCGGGCGGAAGGCCGAGCGGGCAGCCTCGATCGCGCCGGGCGCCAGGGGCGCGGCGGCGTTGCGGGTCAGCCTTCGCTGCTGGAGGAAGTTGACCAGCTCCTTCTGGCTGATGCCAAGTTCGCGTGCGAGCTCGTGTGCCTTCATTCGGAACTATTGATTATGCCGGGCGGAGCAAATTCGA
>DATEGL010000153.1:0-12722 GCA_035280145.1 Candidatus Dormiibacterota bacterium
GCGTGCTCGACCGCATCCTTGCTCAGCCCGCGACGGCGCCATTCATCGCCAACAAGGTGATCCAGCATTTCGTGACCGCCCGGCCCAGCTCGAGCTACGTCGCGAGCCTGGGCGACACGTTTCGCCGCAGCAAGTACGACATGAAGACACTGATGCACGCGATCTTCACGAGCCCTGAGTTCCTCGCCGATACGAGCTATCGCAGCCTATTGAAGTCTCCGGTTGAATTCATGGTTCATGGCGCGCGAGCGCTCAATCCGCCGGCGGCCTCGAAGCTGATCGCGGGCGCCGGGTCAGGCATGGGGCAGAGCCTGTTCGATCCGCCAGATGTCAACGGGTGGCCGAACAATGAGGCGTGGATCTCGTCCAATACGGTGGTCCAGCGTGTGAACTTCGTCACCGCAGTCCTGGGCCAGACCAAAGGGACGCTGCCGCCGGCATCGGACGCGATCCACCAACAGATCGATGGCGTCGTAAGCCCGCAGACGGCGAGCTTCCTCAACAACGCGGCAGACGACCGCGCTCGCTGGTTCATCCTCCTGGCTTCTCCGGAATTTCAGCTCAAGTAGTAGGTGCACGACAGATGAACAAAGAACTCGGCATCAACCAGCTCAAGCGACGCGACTTCCTGAAGGCCGGACTCGTGTTCGGCGCTGGCGCCTCAGGTCTTGCGGCGGGTTACGCGGCCGTGCCGGACGCCTTTGCCCGCGCCGTGTACGCAGCCAAGAAAGAAGGCCTGACCAACGACAACATCCTGGTCATGATCCAGCTTGCAGGCGGCAACGACGGACTGCGGACGCTCGTACCGCTGGCCGACCCCGCGTTGCATGACCTGCGGCCAAAGCTCGCGGGACCAATGGTGTCCCAGGCGCTTCCGCTCAACTCTCAATACGGCCTGAACCACAACCTGGCCGGCGTCAAGAAGCTCTGGGACGGAGGCAAGGTCGCGATCGTTCAGGGCGTCGGCTACCCACACCCGACGTTCTCGCATTTCGAGTCGATCCGCATCTGGGAGACGGGAGACCCGACCCGCCGCCAGGTCGACGGCTGGCTGGGTCGCACTCTCGCCACCAACTACGACTCCAACGGACATCCGCTTACCGGATGCGCATGCGGAGCCACGGATGCCCCTGGGGCGCTGCGTGACCTGCAGGCGACGCTGACCGTGATCCAGAACCAGAAGACATTCGGTTTCACCGGAGGCGGCGAGGTGGAGGCCGCTGTCGGAGCACTCTACAAAGGAACGCCTGGGATCTACGGCGCCTTGTTCGACACCGCCATCGCCACTGCGACCGAAACGATGGCAACGCTGCGCACCTCCGCCTCCACTTACCAGCCGATGGCGGACTACAGCGACAAGGTCCAGCTCGTCTACTCGTCCAAGAATCAGCTCGCTGCTGCCCTGCAGCTGGCCGCTGAGCTCATCGTCACCGGCACCGGCGTGAAACTGCTGCACGTCACGCTTGGTGGCTTCGACACGCATTACACCGAGCTGAACCGTCATGACGACCTCATGGGTTACCTCGACTCAGCGGTGTCAGCCTTCTACCAGGACCTGTCTGCGCACAACATGGCGGACAAAGTTCTGATCGCGACCTGGTCAGAGTTCGGCCGCCGGCCCAAGGAAAACGCCAGCGGTGGGACCGACCATGGCGCTGCGGCGCCGCTGCTTCTGATCGGTGACCCCGTGCAGGGCGGCCTGTACGGCGAAGAACCGAGCCTGACCGGCCTCGATAACACCGGCAATCTCAAGTACTCCGTCGACTTTCGCTCGGTGTACCAGGAAATCCTCGGCGGCCACCTAGGGGCCGACTCGGCCAAGATCCTTGGCGCGTCGTTTGACAAGGTCCCGTTCCTTAAGGCGCCGGTCGCCGTCTGATATGCGCACGCTCGTGCTCAAGGCGGCAACCACCGTCCTGACGCTGGGCGCCACGGCCGCCTCGGCCTTGTTCGTCACATCGCACCTCAAGAACCCAGCCGCGCCGCTGCAGCCGCCAGTCTTGAGCGCCGGCGCGGGCAGCACGGCAAGCAGCCTTGGCGGGTCGCTGACAGTCGGACCGTCGGTCCAGGCGAGCAATCAGGAGCCGATCACCTCTACCTATGCGTCCTGAAGCTCGCATCGAGTCGCACCATTTCGTGGCCATGGGCACGAACTGCAGCGTGTTTGCACTCGGCCTCACGCCCCGCCAACTTCTCGAGGGCGAGTTCTGGGTGCGCCGCGTCGCCGACCGGCTCACGCGATTTGCCGAGAACAGCGAGCTGTCTCGTCTCAATGCCGGCGCCGGGGAGTGGGTCGAGATAAGTCCGGAGCTAGAAGGCTCGCTTCGATGTGCGCTGCGGGCGTTCGCCATGAGCAGCGGACTTGTCAACGCGGCGGTTCTGCCGTCGATGGTCGCGATTGGATACGCGCACTCGCGAGCCGATGGTCCGAGCGTCACCACGCTCGATTCGGTCCGACCACTGCCGAGATTGCCCAAGGTGCTGCAGGTGCGCTCGGGACTGGCGCGGGTCGAGCCCGGATGCGGCATCGATCTCGGCGGAGTTGCAAAGGGTTGGATGGCAGACCGGCTGTGCGAGACGCTTGGCCCGAACGTGGTCGCCAACATCGGTGGTGACCTTCGTGCGGTGGGTCCCGGGCCCGGAGGCGTTGGCTGGCCGGTCGGGGTTGGCGGCACGACTTTGATGCTGCGCAATCACGGCGCGGCAACCAGCAGCGTGCGGCGACGCAAGTGGGGCGACATGCACCACCTGATCGACCCGCGCACGGGCCTTCCGGCGAAAACCGGTCTTGAGGAGGTCTCGGTGGTCGCCGCGAACGGTTTCGAGGCCGAGGTGGTAGCTAAGGCTGCATTGCTCCTTGGACCCGACCTGGCGCCGGCGTACTGCGCCGCCCACGCCCAGGCGTGGTGGCTGGACGGAAAAAATGTCGACTGATCAGTTCTTCTGGGTGCTCGCCAGAGTCGGCGGGCTCAGCTCGTACGCGGCCCTCGCCATAGCACTGGTCACCGGGATCGCGTTGCGGACCGCGGTGTTCGACTGGCTGGGCAGCAACAGGGTGGTGCGCTCGCTACACGAATACACGACAGTCCTGTGGATCCCGCTGGCGCTGGTGCATCTGGTCGCACTGCTGCTCGACAACACAGCGCGCATCGGAGTGCTCGACCTCGTGGTGCCGTTCCACTCGAGCTACGGCACGCTGGCGATCGGTCTGGGTGCCCTGTCGGTTGACCTTCTGATCGTGGTCACGATCACCGCCTACCTGAAGCGGCGCATGACGAAAGAACTGTGGTTGTGGGTGCACCGGCTGACGTACGTCGCGTTCGGGTTGATCTTCCTGCACGCAGTGCTCAGCGGCACGGACTTCAGCGACCCCGTGGTTTCGGCGATCACGTGGGGCTCGGCGGCGGCGTTGCTGACGCTGGCCCTGGCGAGGGTGCTGGGCGGGCGCCTGCCGGCCTGAAAGAAGCGCCGCTCCGCGGGCCCACCCCTCCTCCCGTCGGTACCCACCCCCGACCGACGCACCTGCGGGGAGTGAAGCAGAAAAAATTTCGGACGGGAACCCAGCCTGTTAAGCGGCAACCCAGTGCCGCAGCTGCATGACCCGCTGACGCAGGTGCTGCTCGGCCTCGAGCGGCGTGTCGATCTCTTTCCGCTCGCGATGCCACCGCTCCATCGCCAGGTCGAGTTGCGCAGTCTGCAGTCTCGAAACCTGCAGGTAACCGCGCGGTCCCGCCCGATTGAGCGCGTGCAAACGCTGGCGCAGTCGCCGCCACGGGCTGGCAAGCACCGGCACTTCGTCGAGCAGAATCGCGCCCCGACCAGTTGCCGCCTCCTTGCGCATCTGGTCGAGCAGGTTCATGCCCTCGTATCGAATCCCGAAGAGAAGCAATGCGATGACAGCCGCGGTGAACGGGCCATTCATGATCAGCGTCCGCAGGTGGATCTCCAGTAGTCCGAAAAGCGTGTTTTGAATCGGGAAGATCGTCGCCCAGGCATCCCACGAAAAATGGCCGGCGATGGCAACGAGGAAACCCGCGACGATGGCAAGCACCTTCTGGCGCATGCTCGGCAGCTGGCGGGCGATGCCGATCCCGGCGCCGATGAACGCCGTGTACGTGGCGTGGCCGAAGAAAAGTCCGAGCACCTGGCGCCCGTACCACTGGATGCCGGCGGCCGCCCAGCCGAACCCTTCCGCGTTGAAGATCGAGTAAAGATTCGTCATGTAGCTGATCGATTCGAGGAAGTTGAAGCCCAAACCCACTGCGGCCCCGTAAACGATCCCGTCGACGACATCGTCGAACTCGTCGCGCATGACGAGGAAGAGGAGGAGGACCGCCAGCCCCTTGGCCACCTCCTCGAGGATGCCGGCCATGAACGCGAGAGACGTGTCGAGGCCGGGCCCAGGCACCAGCGAGTGCTGGGCCGATGACTCCCAGATCGTCTCGCCCCAGACGACCAGGCTGGTCGCAACGATCGCGCCCCACGCCGCGGCCACAAGCACGAGGCGCCACGGCTCTTTGTGATTGCGGTCCATCCTCCGCACCACGAACAGACCGAACGCGGTCGTGGGCAGACAGGCCAGCGCACACAACGCGGCGACGCCAGCGCCGGCCGACTGCGTGAACAAGAACACATCGATGATCAGCAGCCACAGCAATACGCCGAGACCGATCAGCACCCCGGCACGAATCAGGTGTTTGCGCCGCGCCGCCCGGTCGCGATCGAAGGCGCGAACCAGGATGAAAGTGCCGAGCGTGATCAAAGCAACGGCGAGCAGCCCATAAAGGGACGCGCGCGCCGGGATCGTGTCGAGAAACGCGTAGTTGAGGATCGAGCTGGCGATCAGGGCAACCACCACCAGCACGGCGATCCCGATGGCAATGCGGTAGCGGAGCGGTCGGAGCCTTGACTCAGGGTCCGCGGCGGGCGGCGTGGTGGACGTGATCACTGCCGGTCGACCACCACGAATCGGCGCCCCAGCACTTCAACCGGCATGCCGGCGCTCAACCTCTCGACCACGAACGTGTACCGGCCAGGCAACACGTACCGATATCCCTGTGGCACCTCCACAGGGACGATCGTCTTGCCGGCGAGATTGGAAGCCGTGTCCGGCCCGACCTGACCCTCGATCGATCCAAAGGAGTCGTACCAGCGAGCGTCGACGGTGAGACCGGATGGAAGCGATGACCAGTCGACCCGGGCGGCGAACACCCCTGCGCGCGGAAACTCCGAGCGGTCGGCGCCAGTGACCATCCCGGTCGTGGGTTCGTATTGATAGACCCCGACGATCGTGGCTTTGGCGCCGGTGACCTGGCCGGGCGGCTCGAAATAGACGAACTCGACCAGACCGACTGCAAGGATCACAACCGCGACGGTGGCGAAGATCAGCAAGGTGCGGTAGAGGACACCTAGCTGGTCGTAGCTGACAGAGCTCAATCGGATCAGTCGAATGGAATTGTCGGCGCGTTGTCAAGTCGGAGCTGCAGAGGTTCCTGAGCCGCTAGCGGACAACTGGTGCGGCGGAGAGGAGTTGAACCTCCACGACCTTGCGGTCACTAGCTCCTGAAACTAGCGCGTCTGCCATTCCGCCACCGCCGCAAAAACGAGAGGCGAAAGGTGAGTATACCCACCGTCTGACGCGTCCCATGACGACCGGCTAGCTCGCGACGAACAGCGTGTTCCAGGCCGCCTCGATCAGGTCCGGAGTGAGCTGCGGCCGCACGCCGCGCGCTGACGACACGTCCACCAACCGCTCCAGCAAGTCCCGCGGGTGGTTGCCGCGGAGCGGCCGCCCTCCGTACATGGTGTGGATCATCTCGATCGCCGGCGGCTCGGGCGGAATCGTGAGCCGCCCCCGCTCCCGCTCGAAGATGCGGCACCACATCTCCCAAGTCGGATCGGGCATCAATACCTTGTAGGCGAGCCGCCGCAGGTACGCCTCGTCCAGCAGCTCCGCCGGCTTGAGGTTCGTTGACAGCGCGAGCTGAGCGAGAAACGGAATCTCCACCTTGCGACCGGTGGCAGAAAGGTTGAGGAAATCAGTGTCCTGCTCCAGCGGCACCAGCAGTCGGTCGAGGATCTGCTTTGGCGACACTCGCTGCCGGCCCAGGTCGTCGATGAGCAGTACGCCGCCGTTCGCCTTCACCTGCAGCGGCGCGCCGTAGACACGCGAGCCGTCTTCCCAGGTCGGATCGAACATCTCGACCTGAAACTCACCACCCACCTGCACCAGCGGCCGAGAGACGCGCCGCCATCGTTTGTCAGCCGGCTGGTTCGGCTCGAGCTTGTGCACCGCGCCATCGAAAACCGTCATCACCTCGCCACCGCCGACGTCGAGGGCGACCGGCAGCACGATAGGTCCGCCCAACAAAGCGGGGATCCGGCGCGCGAGAGTCGTCTTGCCGTTGCCAGGCGCGCCGTAAATGAAAATCGACGAGCGGGAATTCACTGCCGCCCGCACCGCCTCCATCACACCCGGCGCGAGCTCGATGCCGCTCAACGCCAACCCGACCTTGACCAGGTCCAGAGTGCCCGGCTTCGCCGCCTCGGCCAGCACAGCCTTGTACTCCGCCATCGACACCGGAGCCGGACCCATGTAGCGAGTGCTCGCCTTGCCGATCTCATCGCTGCGCGTGCGGCCCTGCTTCGTGATGGCGTAAGCCATTCGTTCGGGCAAAGGCCGGCCGAGCCACGGCCCTTGCTCGGGCGCCAGGCCAAGCGCATCGAGCAGGTTGGTGCCGGTGAGTGACTTGAGGATGGGCTCGATCGCCGCGAAAGGCACGGCAAGCGACTCCGCCACCTCGAAACCGGTCACGCGCGTGGCGTTGCCGGCGATGCGTAGAACCAGGCCCTCGATCAGTGTCCGGTTGATCTCGGGAGGTGGCGGCGGCTCGATGAGATGCGCGGTCGATGGCGTGGCCGACGGCACGGGGCGGGGCGCGTCGACGTGCTCCAGGATGGCCGCGAACAGCTTCTTGCCGAAGCGGGCTCGGTCGGCGTGGTCCGGCGGCTCGCCCTCGCGCCGGCGGCTGATCCAGTCGGGCACCTCCCTGAAGACGACTGTGTTCCCGATCAGCAGCTGCACGAAGTCCGGCTCGGCGGCACCGACCCGCACCGCGATCCGGATCAGGTAGCCCTGGCTCTTCAGCGCCGCCCAGCTCCGTTCCCACGCCACCTCGTCCCGGCCGGACCACGTCTGGCGGACGGTCCGGTCGCGCGCGATCGTCACGTCCTTGCGGTTTTGATAGCGGCGCCGCACGAGCTCCGTCACGTCCTTGTCAACGTCCTCGGCGACCAGCGCGGCCAGGGGCAGCGCGCGGTCGTCGACCGCGGGACGGTTCTTGATCTCGAAGATGGTGTTCGCGGTGGGGGCGAGGGCTCGAATCACGCTGGCGTGGCGGGGACAGAAGGGCGTCCGCTCGATGAACTGGATGTGGCGCCGGCACCACCAGGTGTTGCACTTGCGTCCTGTCTGGTCCTGGTACGCACACGCCCAGCCGCGCCGCTCGCCGCAGTCGCTGTAGGTGCAGACACCGGCCGGTTTCTGGCCATCGCCACGGGCCGGCAGCGGCTCGGGCTCTTCAGCCTCCTCGTCCAATTCCTCGGTCGCGACCTCGTTTGGCACCGAGTGCGCCGGCGGGTGCGCGACCGCAGCCTTCGGCATGTAGTGGAACGCTCCGGCGAACTCCTCGCAGCTCTGGAAGCGCTCGCTCGGCTCCTTGGCCGTGGCCTTCCAGATGATCTCCATGATCGGCGACGGGATCGCGGTGGAAGCGCGCGGGCGGTCGAAGACCTGCGAATGCAGGACCGCCGGGAGCTGGCCGGTGAACGGCGGCTCGCCATGAAGCAGCTCGTACAGGATCATCCCTAGCGAGTAGATGTCCGCCGTAGCGTCGACCGGGTCGCCCTTGACCTGCTCCGGAGCCATGTAAGCCGGCGTGCCGACCATGCTCCCCGTCGCGGTCAGGCGGTGCTTGTCGTCGATCAGCTTGGAGATGCCAAAGTCGAGGATCTTGGTCTTGCCTCGGTTGGAGATCAGGATGTTGTCTGGCTTCAGGTCGCGGTGGACGATCTGGAAGTCGTGGGCCACGCCGACTGCGGAGAGCAGCTGCTGGATTAGGTCGACCGAGACGTCGACTGAGAACCTTCCGTATTCGTCGAGCCAGGAGCGCATGGACCGCCCATCGACCCACTCCATGACGATGAAAAGGACCGGACCGTCCTCGTCGAAGTCGTAGACGCGGACGATGCCCGGGTGGTTGAGCCCTGCCACGGTCGCCGCCTCGCGATGGAACCGCTGCCGGAAGCTCGGGTCGGTGGAGTACTGGTCAGACAGCACTTTGATGGCCACCGGGATTTCGAGGCGAGGGTGGGTCGACCGATATACCACCCCCATGGCCCCCCGCCCCAGCTCAGCCTCGATCGGGTACCGCCCCAGCTGTGTGGTGCTCACGTTTGCCTGTATGGGGCAGTCAGTATGGGGCTCAGCGCCCCGCACACGGCCACTTTGGAGCACCCCCAACCTCCCCAGGCTGGAGTGCAGAACGACAGCACCATTCGATCCCGGCTAACGCTGGGCTGCGCCGCTCCCTGCGGAGTTCGGGGCTAGTTCCGAGTCGCCTGGGGCGTGCCCTCTTTTTGCGATGTCGTAATCGCCGCGGCGCCAGCTCGAAGGACCTTCTTGTCGAACTTGCCGACCGAGGTCTTGGGCACCTCGTCGATGAACCGGACCTCGTCAGGCAGCCACCACTTGGCGACCTTGTCCTTCAGGTACTCGATCACCTCTTCCTGGGTGACCTGGCCCTTGAACTCCGGCTTGGCCACGGCGAAGACGACCGGCCTTTCGTCCCACTTCGGGTGGGGCAGGCCGATCACCGCAGCCTCGAGGATCTTGGGGTGGGCCATCACCGCATTCTCGAGCTCGACTGAGGAGATCCATTCGCCGCCGGACTTGATGACGTCCTTGGTCCGGTCGACGATCTGGATGTAGCCGTCGGGCGACATCTTGGCCACGTCCCCGGTGCGGAACCAACCGTCCTCGGTCATCTTGTCGGGGTCGTAGCCGTTGTGGTAGCCGCGGGCGATCCACGGTCCGCGGACCTGGATCTCGCCGAACGCTACCCCGTCCCACGGCAGCTCCTCGCCGCTCACGGGGTCGGTGATCCGAATCTCCACGCCCGGGGCGACTCTGCCCTGGGTGAGGCGCAGGCGGATCTCCTCTTCAGGTGAATGACCTGGGTAAACGCGCGCTACGCTGCCGAGCGGCGACGTCTCGGTCATGCCCCATGCGTGCAGCATGCGCAGGCCGACGGAATCCATTGTCTCCATCAGGGAGCGAGGGATGGCTGACCCACCGCAGACCACCGTCGTGACCTTGGGCAGGCGTTTGCCAGTTTCCTTCAGGTACGCGGCGAGGCCAAGCCACACTGTCGGCACGCCCGCGAGAAACGTGACGTCCTCCTCCTCCGCAAGCTCGACCAGGGACTTCGGATCGGCCGAGAACCGGCCCGCGAAAACGGCCTTGGCACCCGCCATCCCGATCGCGTAGGGGAGGCCCCAGCTGTTGGCGTGGAACATGGGCACGACGGGGAGAATTGCGTCTCCCTCGGAGACGCCGAGGTTGTCTCGCTGCAACACGCCCATGGTGTGGATGAACTGCGAGCGGTGCGAATACACGACCCCTTTCGGGTTGCCTGTGGTGCCCGACGTGTAGCACATGGCGGCGGCCATGCGCTCCGAGAGCTTAGGCCAGGGATAGCTGTCGCTCTCGGCAGCAACCAGTGACTCGTAGTCGAGCATGCCGGTGACGCCACCGTCCTTCGACGGTCCGTCGGCCAACAGAACGTAAGTCTGGATGGAAGGGATCTTTCCCTCCAGCGGCTTCAGGAGCGGGAGAAGCGTCTGATCGACAAATAAAACCTTGTCCTGCGCGTCATTGACTATGAATTCGAGATGCTGCGGGAAGAGCCTCAGGTTCAGCGTGTGCAGTACGGCACCCATGCAGGGGACGGCGTAGTAGAGCTCGAGGTGCCGGTCGGTGTTCCAGGCGAGAGTGGCGACCCGGTCGCCCGGCTTGACGCCCAGCCGCTTCAAGGCCCGGGCAAGCCGGTTGATGCGCGGGACCATTTCGCCATAAGTCGTGCGATGAACCCCGTCATTGCGCTTCGTGACCACCTCTTTCTTCTGGTGCAGCCGCTCAATCCGCCACAGCACGTGCTGAAGACTGAGCTCGTAGTCCTGCATCAAACCTTCCACGGCCGCCACCTCCACCCTTCCTTCTTACAAAGAGGTTAGGTCTTAAACGGGTCGATGGTAAGCCTGGCCGGGGTAGGATGCACAGCCGTGAATTCGCGGGGTAGGGCCGACCTGCACATGCACACGACGGCCAGCGACGGCTGGCCGGCACCTCGCGAGCTCGTTGATCACGCCCGGAAAGTCGGACTCCACGTGATCGCGGTCACGGACCACGACACCATCGAGGGCGCGCTCCGCGCCGCCGACTACGCAGCCAGGCGGACAAGTGTTGAGGTTGTCATCGGCGAGGAGGTTTCCAGCCGCGACGGTCACATCGTCGGACTGTTCCTGGAGCGGCGGATTCGTCCCGGCATGTCGGCCGCGGCGACTGTTCATGCGATCCACGAGCAGGGCGGCATGGCGGTCGCGGTACACCCGTTCTGGCGGACGCAGCGGCGATCGCGTGGCGGTCCGGTGCATGGCGTCGGCTGGCTGGCGGCCGAGATTGACTTCGACGCGATCGAGGTGGAGAACGCGACGCCTGGTTTCTATTTCTTCAACCAGCTTGCACGCCGTCTGCACCTTGGCCTGGACTCGGCGGAGGTTGGTGGTTCGGACGCTCACATCCTTGATGCGGTCGGTCGGGCTTACACGGAGTTTCCGGGCAAGACCCCCGGCGCGTTGCGGACGGCGATCCAGAATGGAACGACGGTGGCCGGCCGGCGTCGCTACCGGGCCATGGGCCTCATGCGCTACGCAGCCTGGGGACTGAACCACGACCGATACGTCGCGGCGGTGGTCTGACCTCCGGTTTCAGTTAGTGCCCGCTGAGGGATTCGAACCCCCGACCCTCTGTTCCGAAGACAGATGCTCTGGTCCACTGAGCTAAGCGGGCGGGTGCAGGCAAAGACTACCGTCCGGAGCGGCCGCTCCTGGCGTCGCGCCACTTATCCTCGGCGCGGTGCTTCCCAGGTCCCTACGTGCGCGAACCGGCTGCGGCATCTTCGTCACGCTGTTTCTCCTCGGGGTGGGAGTCGTGGCGCTCAGCCACTTGCAGCCGACGCTGCGAACCGGCAGCACTGCAAGCGAGTCGTCGCACAGCTCAGTGGCACGGAGCTCGTTGCCGTCACCTTCGGCGTCGACCGTCAACATCGTCGCGGGCGGCTGTGTCGAACCCGATTCGACCGCCTCGCATGTCTACCACCCGGACCGCCTGAAGATCCTTCAACCGTGCATCACTGTCACCGGCGTTATCGAATTCATCCGCCACGAGCCCGACGGCGACTACCACGTCGGCCTGAAGCTGGACCCGCAATTTCAAGACCTGGTCAATTCCTGCAACTCGACGTGCCTCGACGGCGCCGAGCACGGCGATCTCGTGGTCGAGCCGGTCTGCATGACCACGCCGACGCAGGCCGATGCCGTCGGCGCTTGCGCCGGCTACCGCAACCCCATCGTCATCCCGCCTGTCGGCTCGCATGTCTCGATGACGGGCGCCTATGTGCTCGACCTCGACCATGGCTGGACCGAGATTCACCCTCTGCAGGAGGTCCACGTCTTGTAGGCCGGCTTACGGGTCGGCGGTGACCGCAGGCGACAGGCCTTCTGCCCTCAGCTCTCTGGCTGTGCGCAGCGGCAGGTCGCGCAGTATCAGCGTCAACATAAGTCCGAGCACTCCGGCGACGACAGTGATCCAGAACAGGTCTCCGATGGCGAGCGCGAGTGCGTCGTTCGAGCCGGCGATCACTTTCGGGATCAGCGGCTGAAGCGGCCCCGGCAGCAGCTTCTCCAGCACATCGCGACCATTGCCTACGTTCTGGAGGACTCCGGAAAGCTTCACGAGCTGGTTGATGAGAGCCTGGGGCACGCCCTGATGGGCCAGGTTCTGCGGCAGCCCGCTCGCGAACGAAGACGAAAAGACAGTGCCGGCTGCGGCGAGGCCTATTGAAGCTCCAATCTGACGCAGGAACGTCAACGTGCTGGTGGCCACGCCCAGGCGATCGAGTGGCACCGAGTTCTGAACCACGACCGTAAAGCCGGCCATGGTGGGCCCGATGCCCAGTCCGAGGAGGAGCATCCAGCCCCACAGCTCCCAGTCCGACGTGCTTGCAGTCAGGTGAGTGAGCAGGAAGCCACCGATGACCATCACCACTGCGCCACCGGACATCAGCCACTTGTATCGACCGAGCCGGCTTATGAGCAGGCCTGTTCCAATGCTGCCGCCCATCAAACCGACCAGCAACGGCCAGATGTAGTAACCGGACGCGGTCGCGCTGATCCCACGCACGGTCTGGTAGAAGCGCGGCATGAAGATGACGGCCGCAAACATGGCGACGCCGAAGACGAACACCGCGGCCATGCTCACCGCGTAGTCGCGGCTTCGAAAGAGGTCGAGCGGGATGATCGGCTCGCGGGCGCGCCACTCGATGAACAGGAAGACGACGAGGATCACAAGTCCGATCGCGATGTAACCGCTGACGTCGAAGTCG
>DATEGL010000154.1:0-6889 GCA_035280145.1 Candidatus Dormiibacterota bacterium
ATCCCGCTGTAGCCGGTCGCCGTGCCGAGCTCGAGGATCCGCTTCGCGCCCGCGGCCTTAACGAGCAGGTAGAGCAGCATCCCCTCGTGCGGATCGACGATCGGGATGCCTTCGCGATGAGCCTCCTCTTCGAGCCGGGCCAGCACCCGGTCGCGTGGCGGCACCAGGCTGTCCAGGTAAGACTGAAGCTCATCGGTCACGTCAACCGTTCTCATTCACGACTCCTCAAGAACTCATCCAGCAGGGGCTGCAGCGCGACGATGTACGCCGCCATGCACCGCACGGTGTGGCTGAGCACGGATTCATCGAGGCGCGCTGCAGGCAGCGTCTCATATAGCCTCGACCAGCCGCGGTCCCAGGGTTCGAGCTCGGCATTGGGCAGGCTCGCCTTGACCTCCACCATCCGGGTCCGAAAGAAGTCGAAAGCCGCCTGGTTGTCAGCCGCCGAGGCCTCGAAGTGCAGCCCCACCTCCAGCTTGCCGGCGCCCGTGTGATGCCACGCTTCGTAGTGGTACGCCGGCTCGCCGAAGTGGACCTTCATCAGCCTTCCCTGGCGAGTGGTCCGAAAGCTCCGCAAAGGCGCCGGCAGCTGCGCATGCAGGCCCTTGCGCATACCTGCGAAGAACTCGGCGGGTGCCAGGATCAATCGCTTTTTCTCGTAAGCTGCCATTCACGTTGGCTTACATCCCGACCGTTGTCGAAAACGAAGGCGGAAACCGCGAGCGAACGTTTGACATCTATTCGCGGCTCCTGAAGGATCGGATCATCCTGATCGGCCGGCCGATCGACGACGTGGTGGCCAATCTGGTGGTCGCCCAGCTCATCTATCTCGCCGCAGACGACCCCGAAAAGGACATCCAGATCTACGTCAACTCGCCGGGCGGGGCGGTGACGGCAGGCCTTTCGATCTACGACACGATGCAGTACGTCCAGGTGCCAATCTCGACCGTCTGCATCGGGCGCGCCGCGAGCTTCGGCACGATCGTGTTGATGGCCGGCGCCAAGGGCAAGCGGTTCTCCCTGCCTAGCGCGACGATCCACATGCATCAGCCGCTGATCGGCGGCAAGGGTTTGCAGGGCCAGGCGAGCGACCTCGACATCCACGCCCGCGAGATCCTCCGCATCCGCGGCGTCCTCAACGACCTCATAGCCAAACACACCGGCCAGCCGCTGGAGAGAGTCGAGCGTGACACCGATCGCGACTTCTTCCTCAACCCGATCGAGGCGGTCGAGTACGGCCTGATCGACGGCATCATCGAGCAGGCGCGCGTTCCGGTTCTGGCGACCTCGAAATAACGAAGCCTGCGCTGCGGAGCAGGCACCAACCGATCACCACCATGCCGACGAAGGCTGGGATCGGCGCGGGCATAAGCGCGCAGATGAGCGCCCCGACCGACAGCGTCAGCCAGTCGAACCATCGCGCTTGACCCCATACCGCCAGCCCGAACCCGACCAGTACAAGATCCGCCGGAAGCGCGTGTGGCGCCGCCAGCACGCCTCCTGAGATCAAGACCGCCGCCGCCGCCGGAAATTCGTGCCGCCGACGCCTGGCGAGATACAGGACGAGGGCGATGGCGATCACGGTGAGGGCGGCCACGGCGACCGTCTGCACCGGATCGGGCAGCAGCACGCCGAGGTGGGGCAGGTCGACCTCGCGGCTGCCGGCCGCTACCGTGGCGCGCGTCTGGCCGAGCCAGTCCGAGATCCAGTGCGGGTTGAGCGCGAGAGTCGGGAGGAGGAGGACAACTCCTGCCGCCGCCCAGCCGGCAAGCACCTTCCACCGTCCGGTGACGAGGATCGCCGCGCCAAGCGGCAGGACCAGCTGAGGTTTCATCAGGGTCAGGCCCAGGGCGAGGCCGGCGAGATAAGGCTGCGACCACAGCGCGATCGCGGCGCCAATGCCGAGCGCGCCGACGCCGTCCAGTTGGGCGTTCAGCATCATCACCGCGGTGGGGACGCCCGCCAGGGCGGGAAGGAATTCGCTCGGCGGCCGCGGGCGGGTGGCGAAATAGAGACCGCCAAGCAGGCAGACGAGGCCGAACAGCACCCACGCCCGGCCGCCGAGGTCGGGGCCGAGCGGGTCGAATGGCACCACCAGCAGCGCTACCCAGGCAGGCGCAAGAAACGGAAGGATCCCGTGTATGCCCAGCGTCGCGAGCACGCGACCGCCGGTGACGTCCTGTTGCACGCGCTGCTGCACGTCCAGGTCGTAGAGGTGGCCGGGGTCCGCAACCACGATCCGCGCCCCGGTGTCGAAGGCGGGCCAATCCGAGCTGATCACGTCGTCGACCGGCAGCAGCGGATAGATGAAGAAGGCGAGGGCGACGGCGAGCATGGCGACCGAGCCGCGCCATCGCCAGCGACTCACTTAAAAGGGCCCCTGCGAACGCGCAGGCGAAGCCTCTGAGTTCGTGGGGAATTCATAGCTCGAGGGTCATGCCGTCGGTCGCCGCGCGCACCTCGATCCCGGTCC
The DNA here is from genome assembly GCA_035280145.1 of Candidatus Dormiibacterota bacterium. GTDB lineage: Bacteria > Chloroflexota > Dormibacteria > Dormibacterales > Dormibacteraceae > 40CM-4-65-16. Next base: position 2,474 of record DATEGL010000154.1, read on the forward strand.
GCTGAGTGAGGTTGGCCGCGATCTGCTGCGGGTTGGCGCGCCACACCGTGGTGCCGTAATGCGTCAGGACGGCGAGGTTCGGTTTCGCCTCACGCACGATGCGCTCCGCATCTTCGATGCAGAGATGCGGAAGCTCCGGCCTGCAGTGCAGCAGGATGGTGTGGATCAGCATCACTTTCGCCCGGTGCTGCTCCGCGATGCCGTCGTAGTACGCGGAGTCGGTGATCCATCCGAGCCGGTCGCCGAATCGAAAACCATACGTCTCCACCTGGTGGACGTGGCGGCCGCTCGTCGTGAAGCTGGTCCCATTCACCGAGTACGCCGTGTTCGGGGCGAGCCTCACGATCTCGCGCGGAAATCGGCGCACGTATTTCAACACCACCGGGTCGTCATCGAGCGCGTCCGATGGGCAGAACAGCGCACCGCGATGCTGGAATCCGCCATCTGTCATGGCTTCGACCATCACGTTCACGTCGCCCACGTGGTCGAGGTGGCGATGGCTGAGGACGATCGCATCCAGCGTGGTCAGATCGATCTCTCGCCTGGCGTACTGGACGACCGCGCCGGGTCCGGGGTCGAGGCTGATGCGCGTGCTGCCGTCCTCGAGGAAGAGTCCACCGGACGCGGCGATCTGCTTGGCCACCATGAAACGGGCACCTGCCGTGCCCATGAAAGTCAGCCTCACGTCTCGGCAACTCTGGACAGCGAGACTTCGGATTTCGCGCCGAAGTACCGGTCGTACAGCTCGGCGACCCGCTCCAGCGTGTCGATCTCTTCGACGGTCTTGTCGTCGCGGATGCGAACGATGCGCGGAAAACGCAGGGCATAACCGCTCAGGTGGCGCCCTGAATGCTGGATGGAATCGAAAGCCACCTCGAGCACAACCTCTGGCCGCACCATCCGCCGGTGCCCCTGGTCCTGGACCGTGATGTCCAGGAAGTGCTTCGTGAAAGTGGCGATCTCGGCGTCGGTCAGGCCGGTGTACGCCTTGCCCACGTTGACCAGGCGGCCGGTCTGAGTGTCGTTCACCGCGAAGGTGTAGTCCGACAGCACGCCCCTGCGCTTGCCGTGCCCCCACTCGACGGCGGTGACGACAACGTCGAGTGTCGCCAGCGGGCGCTTCAGCTTCAGCCACGCCAGGCCGCGGCGGCCCGGTGTGTAAGGGCTCAACGGATCCTTGACCATCAGGCCTTCGTTCCCGCGCTCGCGCGTCTCGGCAAAGATTCGGTCGAGGTGCTGTGGATCGGTGGCTTCTTCGAGCCGGGCAAGCAGGAACGGGTGCTGAAGACCGAGGGCCTCGAGAAGCTTTCTTCGCTCGGTGAGCGGCTCGTCCAGCAAAGTTCGACCGTCGAGCCACAGCAAGTCGAAGATGACGAGGACTACTGGGACCTCGATGCGCAGCGCGGCGTCGACCTGCTTGCGGCCGAGCCTGTGCTGCAGCTCGAAGAAGCGCAGCACTCGTCCATCGCGGTGGGCAAGCACCTCGCCATCGAAGAGCACGTCGTGGCCGATAGTCGGCGCGGCCTCGACAAGCTCCGGAAAGGCGCCGGTCGTCTCCTTCAGGTCACGCGAGAAAAGCTCGACACGCGAGGCCTGGCGGTGCAGCTGGCAGCGCACCCCGTCGTATTTCTCTTCGGTCCACACGGTGTCCGCCCCCATTCGCTCGAACGCCTCACCCGGCTTCTCGACCGGGCTGGCCAGCATGAAGCGGACGGGTTGGAAAGGCGTGATCGTGCTGGCCTCGAACTCGCCGCGCTTGCAGCGCACCGCCGTCTCACCGATGTCGCCCGTGATCAGGTGGACTCGTTTGACCTGAGTGATCGGCACGTTGAACGCCTCAGCGATCGCTGCCTCGACCAGGCCCTCGCTGAGGCCGATGCGCATCTCGCCGGAGATGATCTTGACGAAGAAGCGCGCGGCTTCCGGATGCATGCGGCGAAGCATGGCTTCGAGCGGCGCGGCCTTCGCGTTCCCGCGTGCGCCGCGGATCGCCTCCAGGGTTGTTTCGACGTCTTCCAGGGTGACCGCCTCGGGCCTCGTCGTTCCATCGAGCGCCTCGCCGGCCCAGTCACCGAGGTCTGAGTGCTTCCGAAAAATCAGTCCCAGCTCTTCGTCATCGCGTGCGGACACGTTTGCGATGACCTTGTTGACGGTGGTCCAGCCCAGGCCGAGCGTGCGCCGCTGCGACGGTGGAAAGGCGCGGCCACTCATGTAAACTGCCGCCCGCCGGAGGTCCTGCTCGCTCAAGGTCCGGAAGTACGCGGCGAGGGTCCGCGTTTTTTCCAGAGTGGCCGAGGTTGCGCCGACAGCAGCGCCGGCTCGAGCGAAGGCAAGCAAGGTGACCTATCGTAAATCTCGATGCGGAGGTGCCCTTATCTCGAAGAACTGGTCAAGGATCGGCGCGCTTTTGTCCGCGTGTACCGGTTCGACTGCCATGTCGACCACCTGTCCAAGCGCAAGTACGCGCTGAGCGACAGCCCGCCGATCTGCGTGCGCAATTTCGAGGATTGCCCGTTATACCAGGATGAAAAACGGCGCGAGGACCACACAATTACCCGCTACACCGACTGACAACAGCTCCAGATTCCCGCCAGGAGCCCGCCACAAAAATGAATTGCCCAGTCTGCTCCGCCCCCGCTTTGCCCATAGATGAAGCGTGCGTGTTCTGCCACGCGCCACTCGTCGAGCGCGACACGCCTGACGAGCTACTCGACTACCTGGTCGAGCGACTGCCCATCGCCCAGGCCAAACGCGGCCACCTGAACCGGGGGCCGATCACCGAGCTGGCCATCGAGGTCGACGGGCGCAGCTTCCGGGCGCGCGTCAGGAACGAGGCGCTGGAGCTGGCGCCCGCAGTCGAGCTGGCGGCGTGGGTGGACCTGCTCCTGACCAAGCTCAGCGACGCTGCGGCCAAAGACCACAACCTGCGCCGCGCGGTGCTGCGCTCAGGCTGGGCCCTCCGCTAGTCCGCCTCCGAAGGCTCGCGGCAACCGCCCTCGCCGCTCTGTTGCCGGCCTGCGGCGCGAGCCAGCCGGTCGTCGCACTTGACGTGATGGGCAGCGGCAGCGCCACCGAGTCATTCGATTCGCCGGCCCAGCATGGTTGGGACCTGCACTGGAGCTACGACTGCTCTACCGCGGGAGGGCATGGGGTCTTCGTCGCAGACGTGTTTGACGCGGACAGAACTCCGGATTTCGCGCGGCCCGGGGTGAGCGAGGAAGGGAACAAGGACTCGGGTGTCTACCACGTTCCCGGCACCGGTCGCTTCTACCTCGAGGTCACCAGCACCTGCCGCTGGGCTCTCAAGGTCACGGAGCAGGGCTAGAGGCCCGGCCAGAAACCCGTCGCTGGATCTTCGGCGCACAATGCGCCCCATCTGCGGGTTCAGCTCCTGCGCTGCTCGCTCAGCAGCCCCGCCACAATGCGGGGGCCCCGGCCGGTATGCGCTCGCTGCGCGGCTCGTCGCTTGACCCGCATCTGGGTCATCTGGATCGCCGAATCTCTCGGCGCCGGTTTTCGGCCGCGCCGCTAGAGCGCTAGCGCCAGCTGCTCGTTGGCCTCCAGCGCCCACGCTTTGACGCCTTGACGGCGCAAGGAGCGGGCGAAATCCTCTGTGAATCCATGCACGGTGTAAACCTGCGTCGCGCCTGAGCGCTCGACCACCCCCATCAGCTCGTCGAAGTCGCAGTGGTCGGACAGGTCGAATGTCGCATCGGCGCCGAACAGGCGGGCAAACTCGGGATCTCTCGCCCACCCTGAGATCAGCGCGGTGCGGTAGCGGTCGAGGCGGCGGATGTCGTCTTTGCCGACGGGCGGAGCGATGACGACACGGTCGGTGATCGGCTCGCCGTCGAGCTCGATCCAGTCGGGCAGCGACCGGCCGGCCATGGCGTACTGCTGTGCGCAGGGCACACAGCGCTTCTCCAGCGCGAATGCGAAACCGTACTGCGCGAGCTGGAGCATGACCTCCTCGCTCTTCCCGAGCGCGTGACACAGGAGCACCGGCGTGGCTCGGCTGTCCAGCGCACGCCTGCACCATCGCGCGATGAGCTCGACAGTCTCGTCAGGGTCACCGAACCGGAAATGCGGGCGCCCGTACGTGGTTTCGATAATCAAGACGTCCGCCTTGGGCACGAACGTCTCCGTTCGCCCTGGTTGACGCAGCTTGATGTCGCCGGTGTAGAGGACCGACCACCCATCGTGCTCGAAATGCAGCTGCGCCGAGCCGAGCATGTGGCCCGCGGGGTGCAGCGTGACCCTGCCGTCGCCGCGGCTCATGGACTCGCCGTAACCGAGCATTCGCCAGCCGCGGGGGCGGCGCGACTCGGGAATCAAGGCAAGGGTCTGGGGTGTGAGGAGCGCTTCCCTGTGACGGCGCGCGTGGTCGGTGTGCGCGTGAGAGATGAAGGCGAAGCT
>DATEGL010000155.1:0-5406 GCA_035280145.1 Candidatus Dormiibacterota bacterium
GCCCCCGGGCGTACTATTCGAGCCGTTCGAGCCAATGGAACCGACACCTCCGATCACGTCGACCGAGGAAAGTCACGCGGGCTTGGCCTTGGAACCGCCGCCGCTGATCTTGAGGCGACGCGGCTCGCCTGCTTGGTCGGACACCGCTGCAGTCGTGGGGTCACCGCTCGTGGCAGGGATCGGCTGGATCGTGGCTTTGGCTACCGCCATGAGCGGACTCGACTAGGAAGTCGATTTCGTTCTTGGCATCGAGCTGCCCTAAGGGCCACGTTGCGATGCCGAGGCGTCGTCCGGCGAACCACCGGTGGCGACGATCGCGTGCCGGTCGAAGGGATTCGAGGCAACAATGAGCGACCGACCGCTCGTGCCGCAGGTCTCGCCGGACGGCAAGTTCTACTGGGACGGAACGCAATGGCTGCCGAGGCCCGTCCAGCCTGAGCGGCCAGACATCCAATGGGATGGTCATGCGTGGCGTAGCGCTAACGGCCATTGGGTCTGGCATGGCTCTGCGTGGGCAGAGTCGCGACCAAAACGCGGCTGGTCGCCTCGACGCACGGTTGCGATCGCTGTTGGTGGGGTGCTTCTCACTGTGGCCCTATTGGGGACATGCACTTTTGCTTATGTCCAGGCGACCAACCCTCTCACCGATACCTGGACGTTTGACGGCGCGAGATGGCATCAGGTTGACGGCCAGGTTAATCCGGGTTTGGTGCACGGAAACGGGGCAATGGCATGGGACGCCGCGGGCCATCGCTTGATTCTTTTTGGCTTCACGCGCGAGACATGGGCGTTCGACTCGGGCAAGTGGGTAAGGCTCCGACCTAGGCATACTCCCTCGGCCAACGTCGGTGTGGACATGGCATCGACTCCCGACGGGGTCTTCCTTGTTGGCGGCAATGACATCAATGGCACGATTTCCAGCGCGAGCACTTGGTTATGGCAAAACGGCGACTGGACCGATCTCAGAGCCAACCTTCCCAACGGCGACTACGGTCATTTGGTGTACGACTCAAACACGAACGTTCTCATGATGTTTTCAAGCGATCTTTGGGAGTGGAAAGGGGGAATTTGGACCTCAGAGGGCGCGTGGTCGGGCGTCCCCATTTCGGCCTATGACCCAAGCCGTAAGCTCTTCCTGGGAGCTGGGTGCTATGGACAAGGTCCTAAATGTGGGACTTGGTCCTGGTCAGGAGGTTCCTACGCACCAATTCAGACAGACGAATTCCCTTATGGGGGCTACGTCAGTTGGAACGGATGGAACCTGATCTACGACCCAGCACTTAACGAGTTTCTTCTGATTGCTGAGTCATCGGACGATGACAAGATGAGGGTCTATGAAGAGTTGGCTCAGTCCAAATGGCAGATTCGGAAAGTCAGCGGAGCGCCAGCTTCACGCAAGAGCGCCATGATCGGATTCGATCCTACGACAGGTTTGATCGTGATGTATGGCGGGTGCGGACAGTGGTGTTCTGCCTTCTCTGGTCCGCATTGAGTCTACCGACCGGCCTGACGACCAAGCATGTACACGAGCAGCCCACGATTGCAGAGTCGGACTCTTCCGCTTTGAGTTGAACCCAGTGCGGTCGTCAGCCGCCTGGCATTCGGACGTCACCCAGAACAGCGGTCTGGAAAACCGCTGCTCATCGAGTTCACCAAGGAGGCGTTTCGCACCTTCTCACTTGGCCCCAGAGTTGCTGCATTGCGGACTTCATTGGCAATACACTGGCTATACGCCGTCCTGGTTGTCAACTTCTGCTAGACGGTTCTGAATTCGAAACTGGTGCCGGCGACAGGATTCGAACCTGCGACCCTCGGTTTAAAAGACCGCTGCTCTGCCAAGCTGAGCTACGCCGGCTGTATTCAATTCTGCCGGTTACTGACCCCCTCACCCGCCGCGGTGTCAGTCAACCCGTCAGTCAAACTTTCCGACCGAGGTCACTGTTAAACGGACTCGTCTCGTCAGGCGTCCCACGGAGCGCGCCCGCCATGGAACGCGGCGTATGCATAGACGTACACAACGATCGCCGGAAATACGAGGCTCAACAGGCATCCGATCAAGCTCAGGGCAAGGGCGATCCACGTGGCTGTGCGACCTCTGAGGGTGCCATTGCTCGACGCGATTCTTTGCCGCGCCGTCCACGAAAGATATGCCCCTGCGACACCCACCAGAAATAGGGGTGGGAACACGAAACCAAATAAGGAGACGACCCCGAGGACTAAGGCGCCGGGGACGCGTCCTTCGACCGTCGTGTAGGCGCTGGTATCGCTCCGGTACGGCTGGCCCACGTTGGGCGGGAGGTTAGCGGAAACGGCTCAAGGCCGCTCGGAAAGCGTCGGCTAGAGAAACGGACTCCTATCGCCATTTGGCGAATCAAGCGAGTCGGCCCGAACGAGGGTTCGAGCATCGGGCTCGCAAATTGGCGAATCATGTAGACGCAGGTCTCGCCGGATAGTCGATTCGCCAACGCCAACGACATCGGCGAATGCCCCCTTAAATCGCCAACCTCGCACGCATCCTCGACGCTCACGGCTTCGAATTGGGCACGGGCAGCGCACAGTGGGACACTGTGAACTCGGGATGTGGGCGCGACCGAAATCAAGGTAGCGTCGTGTCAATCAACCCGTCAGCCTAGTTAGTCATGGGCAATCCAACTAACACGCGTCCAATCGGATGGACTGAACACGAACCCCGCCAATCCGACCTATGCGACGCGGTTAGGGGATTAAATGACCGCTGCTCTACCAAGCCGAGCTACGCCGGCTTGGAATCAATTCTGTAGCCTTCCCCGGGATGAAGGGTGATCCCCACTGACTGACGAGACAGGTCCAGAGGCGACTCCCGACCCTGTAGTCACACCGTCCCCACCGCCGCGACCCCCCTTGAATCTCCGCCACTACATTCCTGCGACTGCCGGCATCGCGATCGCATTGATCGGTCTCCTGCTCGTCCTACTGTTGGGCGGTGTCACCTCCAATAAGCCGGCGCCCACACCCGAGGTGCTCGCCAACGATCAGTCGTTGAGCTTTCCCGTCGCCCAGGACCTGTCCGACCTGGACCCCGCACAGATTTCGAACGCCGCGGACGTGGACGTTCTGCGCAATGTCTTCTCTGGCCTCTATCGATTCGACCAGAACCTGCGCGAGGTTCCCGACCTCGCCGTGGGTCAACCCACGGTGTCCACCGACGGACTCACCTATACCTTTCATATACGGCAGGACGCCCGCTTCTCCAATGGCGATCCAGTCACGGCCGCGGATTTCATCTACAGCTGGAACCGAGCCGTCGCCAAGCAGGGCGACTATGCCGGGCTGTTCGCCATCATCGCCGGCTACCAGGACGTGGCCGCGGGCAGGTCGGCCCAGATGAGCGGCCTCGCCAGGACCGACGAGTTCACGCTGACCGCGACCCTTGTCAAACGCGCCGGGTTTTTCGTGACCGAGGTCGCGCTGTGGCCGTTCTGGGTCGTCGACCAGAGGGTAATCGCCTCGGCCGGCGACGACGCGTGGTTCAGCAAACCCGACACCCTGATCGGCACCGGGCCGTTCCGGATGACGGCGCGGACGCCCGCGCAGTCGATGGATTTCGCACCCGTGCCGGGCTGGTTCGGGGGTCCAAAAAAGAATCCGACGGGCGTGCTGACGCGCGTCCATATAGAGGTAACGGCCGACATGGCGGCGGCGGTCTCCCAGTACGAGGCCGGAGTGTTCAGCCTGGTCGGCTATGCCCGCCAGGGTCTGCCACCGGTCGCGGCGACGAAGTACACGACCGACCCCAAGCTCAAGGCTCAGCTGTCGATCGTGCCCATGGGGACCACGTTCTGGGTCGGGTTCAACCTGCGAACGGGACCGTTTGCCGGCGTCGACGACGGCCGTGCTGGGCGCCACGCCTTCAGCGCGTCCATCGACCGCCAGGCACTCGTTGCCGCGGTCTGCAACGCCGAAACGACGTGCATCGAGGCAACCGGCGGCGTCGTGAGCAAGGGCCTGCAGGGCTATCTCGGCGACGGCGCCGACGCCAACGTCAAATTCGACGCGACCGCCGCGAAAACCGAGTACCAGGCATGGGACCCCAACGGCACGAAGGTGAAGGGACTCACCTACACGTACGACACGAACCTGTTCAATAAGGCAGTGTGTGACAACCTCGCCGCGCAGTGGAAGAAGAACCTCGGCGTGACGGTCGGCTGCGTGGACGTGGACCGGAAGACATTTTTCGACCAGCGCAACGGCGCCTGCGCCTACCCACTGTTCCGGCAGAGCTGGTCAGCGGATTACGACCACCCTCAGGACTGGTTCGATTACCTGTTCGTCACCAAGGCAAGCTCGTCTGGGTCGTGCTACTCCAACCCCAGCCTCGACCGGTTCGTCAGTGACGCGGACGCAGTGCCGCTCAACCAGGCGCTGACCAACTACAGGACGGCCGGCCAGATGCTCGTCAGGGACGCCGCGTTCGCAGGCCTGCTGTACGGCGTTCAGCAGTACCTCGTCCATCCATATGTGAGAGGTGCCGGCGGCAACGCCCTGTACGACAACTACTGGACCGGGGTGCGCCTACTCCGTCACTAATTGATCGGCGCGGTGGTCCCGAGCACCGACGGCGCCATGTCAGTCGCGAAGGGACCGTCCGGGTTGTCGATCAGCCACACGTGGAGCATCAGCGGCGTCGTCTTGCTGGTGCTGCCGCGCGGGCACGAACCGCTCTTGTCGTTGTTGTCAAAGAAGCCCGAGTGCGCGAAGGCGACCGCCTCGCCCGTCACGTTGTCGAAGCAGATGTTGGAGTGCTGATGCCACACCGTAAGCGGTCCGCCGATCTGAGGCCCGTCCATCCCGCGCCGCGGCATGATGTACATCGCACCGATCAGCTCCGTGCCGTGTTTGCCGTTGTAGTAGATGAGCGACTGCACGTGCTGCGGGTCGAGGATGTCCGCGTCGACCATGTAGCTGCGGTTGATGTAGTGGACGATCTCCTGGTTGGGCAGCTCCATCGGCACGTAGCCCGCGGCCAGCGCGGCGGGCAGGTCACGGTACTTGGCCACAGCGGCCCGAGTCTCGTTCAACAGATTCGTGGCCGCCTCGAGCTCCGCCGTGGTCGGCTGGCGGGTTGGCGCCACGGCGCTGTGCGAATGGGCGGGCTGGTTCGCGGCGCCTGACCCGGTCCATTCGACAGACGCCGCCCATCCCGCGATATCACCCGAGACGACGATCAGGGCGAGCGCCCCACCCAGCAGCCCACGCCTCACCCAGACGCTATACGGCAGGGCGGTATACGCCGCCCCGACCACCCCGACCACGACCAGCCCGATCCCGATCCCGAGCAGAACGTGGCCCGGGTTGCTGAGCGTGAAGAGGCCTTCGTTATGGGCCAGACTCGGGTCCCGGGCGTGAAGGTACGAGTCCAGGGCGAGG
>DATEGL010000156.1:0-14819 GCA_035280145.1 Candidatus Dormiibacterota bacterium
ATTCGATACGGCGCGGTCATCACCAGCGGCCTGCTGTCAGGCCTGGCCGGCGCCTTTCTCGCCATCGGTGTTTCGAACACGTTCGTCCCAAACATGACCGACGGACGGGGATACATCGCGCTGGCCGCGATGATCTTCGGCAAGTGGACGCCGCGCGGCGCCTTCGTCGCGTGCCTGATATTCGGCCTTGGTGAGGCGATCTACGCCAACAACTCCACCATCCACATCTCGCAGTACCTGCTGAGCATGCTGCCCTACGTCATCACGCTCATCGTGCTGGCCGGCGTGGTCGGGCGGAGCACGCCGCCTGCGGCCGACGGCGTTCCCTACGCGGCGGGATCCGAATGAGCACAGCGGTCGGCGCCGAGCTCGCCGTAAACATGCGCGGCATCACGAAGCAGTTCCCTGGCGTGCTCGCGAACGACCACGTCGACTTCGAGGTGCGAGCAGGCGAGATCCACGCGCTGGTGGGCGAGAACGGCGCCGGTAAATCGACGCTCATGAACGAGCTTTACGGCCTGATCCACCCCGATTCGGGCGAGATCCTCATCAACGGCAAGCCAACTCGTATCTCGGGGCCGCGCGACGCGATCGCGCAGGGCATCGGCATGGTCCACCAGCACTTCATGCTCATCCCGGTTTTCACAGTCGGCGAGAACATCATGCTGGGCCGCGAGCCGACCGTCGCGGGTGGCATCTACGACACCGCCAAGGCGCGGCGGGATATCCAGGAGATGACGCGCAAGTACGGCCTCGCGCTGGATCCCGACGCGCGCACCGGCGATCTGCCGGTGGGCCTGCAGCAGCGTGTCGAGATCGTGAAGGTCCTGTATCGCGGCGCGAGCATCCTGATCCTCGACGAGCCGACCGGCGTGCTCACGCCGCAGGAGACGAACGAGCTGTTCGTGGTGCTGCGGGACCTCGTGAAGTCCGGCAAGACGATCATCTTCATCAGCCACAAGCTCCGCGAGGTGCTCGAAATCTCTGACCGCATCACGGTCATGCGGCGCGGCAAGGTCGTCGGCCATTTGATCACCAAGGACACCAACCAGGAGGAGATCGCGACGGCGATGGTCGGCCGCGCGGTACTGCTGCGTGTGGAGAAGAAGCCCGCCAACCCGGGCGCAGTCGCATTCAAGGTCGAGAACCTCGCAGCGCAGTCCGACCAGGGCGTTCAGGCGCTGAAGGGCATCTCGTTCGAGCTGCGTCAGGGCGAGATCCTCGGCATCGCGGGCGTTGAGGGCAACGGCCAGAGCGAGCTGGTCGAGGTGCTCGCGGGCACGCGGCGCGCCACCGGGGGCAAGATCTGGCTTGGCGACAAGGACGTGACCAGCTACGACGCTCGCGACGAACGGGAGGCTGGGATCGCACACATCCCGGAGGACCGCCGCGGCGCCGGCCTCGTGCTGAACTATTCAATCGCCGAGAACCTCATCCTCGGTCGCCAGCGCAACGAGAAGTTCGCGTGGCGCCACATCCTGCTGCTGCTCGATGCCATTCGCAAGTGGGCGACCCGCCTGGTGAAGGAGTTCGACATCCGGACGCCAAGCATCGACGTGCCCGCGCGCGCTCTGTCCGGCGGCAACCAGCAGAAGATCATCGTGGCGCGCGAGATGGCGAGCCAGCCGCGCGTGCTGCTTGCGTCGCAGCCGACGCGAGGCGTCGACATCGGCGCGATCGAGTTCATCCATCGCCGGATCGTGGCCGAGCGCGATGGCGGAGCCGCCGTGCTGCTGGTGTCGGCGGAGCTCGACGAGGTGCGTTCACTGTCGGATCGCATCGCGGTGCTGTACGAGGGGCGCATCGTCAGCATCGAGCCGGCGGACGCGTCGGAAGACCGGCTGGGCCTGCTGATGCTCGGTGGTTCTTCTCAGGCCAAGGCGTGAATGCGCTCGAGGTAATCGGCAAGAAGCGCGACGGGGGCGAGCACACAGCCGAAGAGATCGACTGGCTGCTCGGCGCCTACCTGCTCGGCGATGTTCCCGACTACCAGATGGCGGCCTGGCTGATGGCAGTGTGCACGCGCGGCATGACGCGACTGGAAACGCTGGCCTTGACGCAGGCGATGGTGCGCAGCGGTGAGGTCCTCGATCTCAGCGCCATCGAAGGCGTGAAGGTCGACAAGCATTCGACCGGAGGGGTCGGCGACAAGGTCACGCTCATCGCCGCTCCCCTGGCGGCGGCCTCGGGCGTAAAGGTGCCCAAGCTGAGCGGCCGCGCGCTGGCGCACACCGGCGGCACGCTGGACAAGCTGGAGTCGGTGCCGGGCGTGACAGTCGACCTGACGCCTGAGCGGTTCATCAAACAGGTGCAGGAGATCGGGGTCGCTGTGGCCGCGCAGTCGCCGCGCCTGGTGCCGGCCGACAAGCTGCTCTACGCCCTTCGGGACGTCACCGCGACCGTCCCGTCAGTGCCGCTCATTGCTTCCAGCGTCATGTCGAAGAAGATTGCAGCCGGGGCGGACGCGATCGTTCTCGACGTCAAGTTCGGACGCGGCGCCTTCATGCCTGACGTCACGTCGGCCGAGGAGTTGGCCGGTGAGATGGTCACGCTGGGCGAGGGCGCGGGCCGCCGCACGGTGGCCCTGGTGACCGCGATGGACAACCCGCTGGGTCGATCCGTGGGCAACGCGCTGGAGGTCCAGGAGGCATTAGACGCACTGGCCGGCGAGGGGGACGAGGAGCTGGTCGAGGTCTGCATACGAGTCACCCGCGAGATGTGCGCCCTGGCAGGCGTCGAAGCCGACGTCGAGAAGGTGCTTCGGTCGGGCGCCGGGCGCGAGAAGTTCGAGCGCATGCTGGCGGCCCAGGGCGGTCATCTGGAGCGCGGCCTCCCCGTCTCGCCGGTGAAGGCCGCGGTCACCGCCGAGGCCGGCGGGCACGTCGAAGCGATCGACGCGCTGGAGATCGGCCTGTCCGCGCTCGAGCTCGGAGCCGGCCGGCATCGTAAGGAGGACAGGATCGACCCGGCGGCGGGGTTTGTCATCGAGGCGCCGGTCGGCGCCTCGGTGCAGGTAGGCGATCCGCTGGTCACGGTTCACGCCCGATCGCAGGATTTGATCAATCGCGTCGCCCCGAGAGTTCGGGCCGCATGGCGGATCGTCGACCACGAGGTGCGTCGCCCGCCGCACGTCCTCGCCCGGGTGGACAGGGCCGGGGTTACGGCTGACGGCTAGTATTCGGGCGTGGCTGTAACCGAGAAGAAGTACCACGTCGGTCTTGGACCCGGCGATGTGGGCAACTACGTCCTCGTGCCGGGCGACCCGTTCCGGACGCCGCTGATCGCCAAGCATCTCGAGAACGCGCACGAGGTTGCATTCAGCCGCGAGTACAGGACGTTCACGGGCAAGGTCGGTGACGTGCCCGTCTCGACCATGTCGACCGGGATGGGTGGTCCGTCGGTCGCCATCGGTGTCGAGGAGCTGAAGGAGCTCGGGGTACACACCCTGCTCCGTGTCGGGACGTGCGGGGCGCTGCAGGCGGGGATAAAGATGGGTGACCTCGTGATCGCCGTCGGCGCCGTCCGCAGCGAAGGGACACCCGACGGTTACGTGCCGAAGGAATACCCGGCGATCGCCTCGCTTGACGTTGTGAACGCGCTGATCGAAGCGGCCGAGGCGGCGCATGTCCCGTACCACGTTGGCATGATGCGTTCGGTCGACGCCCTCTACTCCGACCTCGTCCCCGACCAGATGCCGCGGCCTGACCTTCGACCGGAGCTGGAGATGTGGACCAGGGCTGGAGTTCTAGGCAACGACATGGAGACCTCGACGCTGCTGATCGTCTCTCGCGTTCGTGGGATGCGCGCCGGCACGGTGTGCCTGGTCGTGGACGAAGTGGGAGCCGGCGAGATCCATCACCTCGACCCGTCGTACATGGATCGCATGCTGCAGGTGGCCGTCGATTCCATACGGCGGCTGATCGCGCGCGACGCCCATGCCACTACACGTCAGTAAGCACCCGCTGGTCGCAGGCAGTCTGCGAGGGTTGCGTGACAGCAGCACCGAGCCGGAGGAATTCCGCATCCTCGCCCGCAACGTCATCACGCTGCTGCTGTACGAAGCCACCGCCGATCTGCCGGTGAAGCACAGCACCGTGCGCACCCCGCTCGCAGATGCGGAGGCGATCGAGGTGGCGAACGAGGTGGTCGCCATCCCGGTGTTGCGCGCGGGACTTGGACTGCTGGGCCCCGTCCTCGAGCTGCTGCCGCGGGTCAGCGTCGGCTACATCGGGCTCGAGCGTGACGAGGAGACGGCGGTGGCGCGCATCTACTACAACAAGCTGCCGCGCCTGGAGGGAAAGGTCCCGCTCCTTCTCGACCCCATGCTCGCGACTGGCGGCTCGGCGGCGCAGGCGCTGGACATGATCAAGGAAGCAGGCGGACGTCACACGCGGATGGTGTGCGTCGTGGCCGCGCCGGAGGGCGTCAAGGTGCTCGACGAGCGCCACCCCGAGGTCGATGTTTACACGGCCGCTCTGGACGACCACCTCAACGACCGGGCGTACATCGTGCCGGGCCTGGGTGACTTCGGGGATCGTCTCTTCGGCACCGGCTGAGCTCCAGGTGGCGGATAGTTCGGACTAACCGCGCTCGGTGTCGTCCGGGCGCCAGCTCAGGCCAGCGTCCAGAGCCCGCATGACAATCTTGCGTGCCTCGATGTTCGGCAGGACGCCGTGGCCTGCGAGCAGCGGATCGGCAAGCTCCAGGTACAGGCGCACCGTCGCGCGCAGGGCTGCGAGCAAGGCGAGCTGTTCGACCGCAGTCTGGGTCTGGGCAAATGTAACGGCGCGCCCTCCCAGCAGCCCCTGCACATGCCGCGCGCCCCGAAACCGCATCCCATGCTCGAGCGCAAGAAGGCGAAACAGCGCAGCATCGCGGACGAAGTTGAGCGCGCTGGCCGCTTCCCAGAGCTCGCCGCGAAGAATTTTCGACTGGATGTACCACGTCCATGTCCAGATGCGGGCCTCGAGGTAGTTCAGGTCCGCGACTGGATCGGCCACATATGGGTGCGAGAGCGCTGCGCTGACCTCGTGGGTGCGCTCCCAAAGCACCTGCACCTGACGGCCAAGGTTCCGCTCCGCTGCATCCGCCAGTGCAACGAAGAGAAAGTCGACATGGACCAGGTCCTCATACAGCGTGATCAGCAGCTGAGGCTCGCCCACGTGCTCGCCAGTGAATGCCGCGATCAGCGGACCGGAGTTGCTCGCTATCTCTTCTCTTCTGGAGAAGACGCCTTCCAGCGTTCCGTCGCGCACGACAACCCTGAGGTCCAGGTCCGAGTACTCGTCAGGCTTGCCGTCGACGAAGGAGCCCGCGATCGCCATCCCAACAACGTCCGGCTCCGCCCGGCCCACCTCGCAGGCGGCGAGCAGGCGCCGCTTGTGGCGAGGCAGCCGATCGACCGCCGCCGGCAGATAGAGCTCCATTGCAATGGAGTTCTAACCGAATTTCGCCGCGTAGGCAGTGCGGTTGCAACCCTCCAGCTCT
The DNA here is from genome assembly GCA_035280145.1 of Candidatus Dormiibacterota bacterium. Classification (GTDB taxonomy): domain Bacteria; phylum Chloroflexota; class Dormibacteria; order Dormibacterales; family Dormibacteraceae; genus 40CM-4-65-16. The sequence continues at coordinate 5,488 of DATEGL010000156.1, forward strand.
TCGTCACTCATGCCGATACGTGCCATCAGCTCGAACTCGCGTGTCAGCGTCGTGGCGGCAACCGTGCGGGAGTCCGTGCTGATCGTGCATCGCACTCCTTCCCTGACCAGGCGCGGCAGTGGGTGGCCGGCCAGGGTAGACACCGCCTTCGTCTTGTAGTTCGCCGTCGGGCACATGTCCAGCACGATCCCTTCGCGCCGGATCCTGTCCACGATTCGCGGGTCGCGCGCCCCGATCACCCCGTGCGCGATTCGCTCCACACCGAGGCCGAGCGCCTCCTCGACGTTGGACGGCTCGCCCGCCTCGCCGGCGTGACATGTGAGGCGCAGGCCGGCGGCGCGGGCGGCTTCGAACGCCGGTCGCTGCGGCGTCGCCGGGTAGCGGACCTCATCGCCCGCCAGGTCAAAACCCACGACCCCACGACCGGCGAAGCCCCCGGCGATGCGGGCCACCTCGACGTTGTCCTTGGGCGTGTGCTGTCGCATCCCGCTGACGATCGCCACCGCCTCGATCGGCCCCGCCTGCAGGCCGGCGAGCACGGCTGCGATGACCTGCTCGACGCTCAGCCCGCGGCGCGTATGCAGGCGAGGTGCCCACCGCACCTCGAGGTAGTCGATGTTCTCCGCCGCCGAATCGACGCACAGCTCGTATGCGATGCGCTCGAGCGCGTGCTCTGTCTGCATGACTGCAATCGCCGGCTCGAAATACTTGATGTACTCGGCCTGGCTCGGACAGTCGGCAGGCGCCACCATCCCGAGCTCCTCTTGACCCGAGAGCTCCTCGGCGGTGGAAATGCGCACGGCTCCGTCGAGGTGCGAGTGCAGCTCGGCCTTCTTCCAGCCGAGATATGGAGCTATGTCAGCGAATAGATGTGAGGCAGCTCGCGGTACAGGCCCGCGTAGTCGAGGCCGTAGCCGATCACGAAGCGGTCCGGGATCACGAATCCGGTGAAATCGATCTGCACCTCGACCTGGCGCCGGGCGGGCCGGTCGAGCAGCGCGGCGAGCCGCACCGACGCAGCACCCATTCGCTGGATGCGCCGCTCGACGACACTTATCGTCAGGCCCGAGTCGACGATGTCTTCGACCAGCAGCACGTGTCGTCCGACCAGCGGACCCTCGACCATGTGCGCCAGCCGAAGCTTGCCGCTGCTCGAAGTCCCCGCACCGTAGCTCGACGCGCGCACGAACTCCAGCTCGGCTGGGATGCTGAGGCTGCGCAGCAGGTCAGCCGCGAAGACAGTCGCGCCTTTTAGGATGACGACCATCACTAGAGGCGTGTCGATGTCGGCGTACACCTCGGAGATCCGTTTGCCAAGCCGGTGCACACGCCGCGCGATGCGGTCCGCCGAGATCATCGGCCTGCTGGGTCTTTCCAGGGCCGGCGTCGAGGTTTCGCTCGGAGCCGGTGAGGTGAGGACCGCAGTCATCTGACTGGAATTCTAGAAACCTCAGACGCCGATTGGATGCCACACGGTTTTCATTTCCATGAAAGCCGCGATCAGATACGGACTTTGCTCGTCTTGTGCGAGCTTGATCACTCTCTTTACGTTGCCTGCCGCTGATTCCTCGATTGCTTTGATTTCCTCGGTGGTGCAGCCGGCGACATCGATCGCGTTGATGTCCATGTGTGAGGCAAGCCATGGCAGCAGCTCCTTGCGCTGACCGCTCAGGATGTTGACCACGCCGGCCGGCACGTCGCTAGTGGCCAGCACTTCGGCGAGGGTCAGCGCCGGAAGCGGTTCTGACTCGGGGGCCAGGGCGATGACGACGTTGCCACCACAAAGGGCCGGCGCCAGGCGCCGCACCAGGCCGCTGAGCGGAGCTTCCTCGGGCGCGACGATGCCGACCACTCCAGTCGGCTCGGGGATCGTGAAGTTGAAGTAGGGGCCGGCGACCGGATTCACGGTGCCCGTGACCTGGGACAGCTTGTCAGTCCAGCCTGCGTACCAGACGAGCGTCTCCACCGCTTGCTCGAGCTCACGCCTGGCCTTTGCGCCACCACCCAGCAGCTCGACGAACTGGGCTGCCCGGCCGTCCAGCATTTCGGCCGCCCGATAGAGGATCTGACCGCGATTCATTGCGGTGCGACCCGACCACCCGGGGAAGGCTGTGCGTGCGGCGCGCACCGCGTCGCGCAGGTCTTTGCGGGATCCGCGAGGGACGTTCACCGTGCCGTCGGGTCGATACGCCCGCCCCGACTCGGAACGCACGAACTCGCCGTTCACGAACAGCTTGTACGTCTTGCGGACATCCATCTAGTTCAGGCTCAGGTACGGCAGCAGCCCGTGCACGCCGCCCTCGCGACCGAAACCGGATTCCTTGTATCCACCGAAGGGCGACGTAGGGTCGAAGCGGTTGAATGTGTTCGCCCACACCACGCCGGCCCGCATCCGCTCCGCCATCCAGAGAATGCGTGAGCCCTTGTCGGTCCAGACCCCTGCGGAGAGTCCGTACGGCGTGTTGTTCGCTTTCACGACCGCCTCGTCGGGAGTGCGGAAGGTCAGCACCGACAGCACAGGTCCGAAGATCTCTTCGCGCGCGATGCGGTAGGACTGCGAAACATTGGTGAACAGCGATGGTGGAAACCAGAAGCCGTGCACCGGCAGGACGCACTCAGGCTGGTAGAGCTCGGCGCCCTCTTCGATCCCTGATTCCACCAGGCCCTGGATCTTCTCCAGCTGCGCGCGCGAGTTGATGGCTCCGATGTCGGTGTTCTTGTCGAGCGGGTCGCCCAGTCGCAGCGTCGACAGCCGCCGCTTCAACTTCTCGAGCAGCGGCTCGGCGATCGACTCCTGAACCAGGAGGCGGCTGCCTGCGCAGCACACGTGGCCCTGGTTGAAGTAGATGCCGTTGACGATGCCCTCGACGGCCTGGTCGAGCGGTGCGTCCTCGAACACGATGTTCGCCGCCTTGCCGCCAAGCTCGAGGGTGAGCTTCTTGCCGGTGCCTGCGATGGAGCGCTGGATCAGCTTGCCGACCTCGGTCGAGCCGGTGAAGGCGACCTTCTTGACGTCGGGGTGCGTGACGACCAGCGATCCGGTCTTACCCGCCCCGGTGAGGATGTTGACGACGCCGGCCGGCAGCTCCGCCTGCATGCATATCTCCGCGAACAACATCGCGGAGAGCGGCGTGGTCTCGGCTGGCTTGAGCACCACGGTGTTCCCGGCGGCGAGCGCGGGCGCGATCTTCCACGCCAGCATCAGGAGCGGGAAGTTCCACGGGATCACCTGCCCGGCCACACCCAGCGGCCGTGGCTTGCGGTTGGGGAAGGCCCATTCGAGCTTGTCCGCCCAGCCCCCGTAGTAGAAGAAGTGGGCCGCGCTCAGCGGGATGTCGACGTCGCGCGACTCTTTGATCGGCTTGCCACCGTCCATCGTCTCGACGACGGCGAGCTCGCGAGACCGCTCCTGGATCAGGCGCGAGATGCGGAACAGATAGCGGGCGCGGCGCGAGGGAGACAGTCGCGACCATTCGTCAAAGGCCCGGTCCGCGGCTTTGACAGCGCGGTCGACGTCGACCTCGTCGGCATCGACCACGTCCGCAAGCTTCTGCTCCGTCGCCGGGTTGATGGTGGGAAAGCGCTTCTTGCTGTGGCCAGCGACGAATTTGCCACCGATGAAAAGGCCGTGGTGCTGCTGGATCTTGACGTGATCGATCGACTCGGGTGCCGGCGCGTACTCAAAGGCCTGCCTGGCGAGAGCGGTGGGCTGCTTTTTCGCGATCGCCATTTAATCCACCGTGAAGTAGTCGAGGGATTGGTACGCGCCCGTGCGTTCCTTGTCGATCTGCATCAGCACATCGTTGAGGAGCGTGGAGGCACCGAGCCGCAGCAGCTCGGGTGTCATCCAGTCCGGGCCAAGGGTTTCGTAAGTAAGCACGAGGTATGCAATCGCCTGCTTGGCGGTCCGGATTCCGCCGGCAGCTTTGAAACCGACCGGGCGGCCCGTCTCGCGCACGAAGTCGCGGATCGCTTCCATCATCACGAGGGCGACGGGAAGCGTCGCCGCCGGCTGCACCTTGCCGGTGGACGTTTTGATGAAGTCCGCGCCCGCGGCCATCGCCAGGATGCTGGCCCGGCGCACCGCGTCGTATGTGCCCAGCTCGCCCGTCTCGAGGATGACCTTCAGGTGAGCGGGACCGCACGCCTCCTTGACGGCGATGATCTCGTCGTAGACGCGCTGGTAGTCCCCGGACAGGAACGCCCCACGGTCGATGACCATGTCGATCTCCTGGGCTCCGGCGCGCACCCCCTGCTCGGTCTCGGCAACCTTGATCGAGGTAAAGCTCTGGCCGGATGGAAACGCGGTCGCGACCGAGCAGACTCGCACGCTGCTGCCGCGCAGGTGCTCGGCGCAGTCAGCGATCCGCAGCGGGTAGACACAGACCGACGCAACGGAGGGGATGGTGGGGTCGCCGGCCTTGGGCCGGATCGCCTTCGCGCACATGGCCGCGATCTTGCCGGGTGTGTCCTGGCCTTCAAGCGTGGTCAGGTCCATGCACCGGATGGCCAGGTCGAGCGCCCAGAGCTTGGAGGACTTCTTGATCGAGCGCTTGGCCAGCGACGCGGCGCGCTCGTCGGCCCCGACCTCGTCCACGCTCCGGACTCCGCGCATGAGGGAGCCGAGGTGGCTCAAAGAAAGCGCGGTGGCCATGGCGCGATTATGCGACGGCGGCCGCGTGCGGCCGCGCCTACCCAGCCAGGGCGGGGAGAGGCGGGTGGTGTGGACCCGCCCCTGCCCCATCACACGTCTAGGGTTCGATCAGACCGAGTACCAGTAGCGCACGCGCGTCCACGTCATCGATGCGCACCACTCTCCCGGCTACCTGTTTCACCCCCGGCAGGCCCGCAGCCAGAGCCTGTCTCGACGAAACATAGAGTCGCCAGACGGCCCTGCGACAACGGAGGTGACCTAACTCAAGTCGGTGCTGCTGACTGCCGCAATGCTCTATAAGAGAGCAGTGCGTTCGCGGCTGCGAGAGGAAATTGGCAGCACCGCCCACAACCAGCTGGCCGGCAACCTGCTCAGACAGGGCCGCGTTGACGCCGGCGGAGGCAAGCCCGTGAAGCAAGAGGCGTACGCGCGCCGCCTGGCCGAGAAGATGCAGATTCGCGGCATCGCGCGGCAGACGCTCTCGGCCTGGGAACGTGGCGCGACCGTGGTTCCCGCGGCTGCGCTGCTCGCTTCGGCCGAGGTCCTGGGCGTTGACATCGGGCAGCTGGTCGACAGCACCCGCGAATCGGTACGGGCCAAGATCAAGGATCTCGAGGCGCAGGTTTCAACCAGCAAGTAGCCGTGCGGATCCTCGCCCTGGCGGTGCTCGTCGTGACCGTCTGCTGCTCGGGAACCGCCGAGCACGCGGGCACGCCCACGCCGACACCGGCTTCCTCGAGCCCAAGCGCGCTACCTACGCCAACGCCGTCGCCTCAACCCGCCCAGCGCGTGGAGCTGTCGCTGCCCGTGCCGATCGAAGAGACCGCGGCTGCCGCCGCGAATGGGAACCTCTACGTGATGGGCGGCTTCAACGCGGCGGGGGCGAGCCTGAACACCGTTTTCGTCTTCGACGGGGCCGGCTGGCAGACGGGTCCCCCGCTGGCCCTGCCACTGGATCACCCGGCGGCGGCGAGCCTCGAGGGCTCCGTGTACATCGCCGGCGGGCACAGCAACGGCGTCGACTCGGCGCGGCTCTTCCGGCTGGACGGCGGCGCATGGACCGAGCTTGCCCGGATGCATTTCGCTCGCGGAGGTCACGCGCTCGTGGCGGTCGCGGGCAAGCTCTATGCCATCGGCGGCAGCACGAGCCGTGGCAACGTGGCGCAGGTCGAGGCGTACGACCCCGCCGTCAACAGCTGGACCGTCGTCTCGTCGCTGCCTGGCCCGCGCAACCATGTCTCGGGCTTTGCCTTGAATGGCTCCGCTTGCTTGGCGGGCGGGCGCTCGCCGGCGACACCCCGGGTCGACTGCTTCGATCCCGCAACCGGCGCCTGGTCCCGCCTGCCCGACCTGCCGCGCGCGACCAGCGGCGGCGGCGCCGCAGCCTTCGATGACGGCGAGGTCGTAGTCGCCGGCGGCCAGGACGCGACCGAGACCCGGATCGTCGACCAGCTGGTCTTCTACGGCGCTGGGGATGCGTGGACCGGCGGCGACGCCATGCAGTCGCCTCGCCACGGGTTCGAGCTCGTCAACTATGAAGGACGCGCGTGGGCTTGCGGCGGCGGGAGCGCGCCAGGACTGCACCCCGTCGCCACCTGTACGTCACTCGGGGATCCGGCTGCCTCGAACGGCTGACAGCAGGGACACGATCAGCACGGTCACCGCTATTACGAGCAGTGGTACGCCGTAGTTGAGCTCGGGGGTGGTCAGGACGCCGACGTCGGTGTTCCACACCTTCTCGAGCAGCAGGTCGCCAAGCTCGATGACTGCGTAGAACGCCAGGATCACCACATTGGCGATCAGGGCGGCAAGGGGGATGGGTTCGCGGACGTAGTAGAGCAAGACGCCAAACGGCACAGCGGCCAGCGCAGGCCCGAAGAAGTTCACGATCGCCTGGCGAACGACGTCGAGATCCTCCGACGGCTGTGCGTGCAAGCCATAGATCGAGAAAGGCAGGTAGCCCATCTGCCACGGCCGAACGATGATCGAGCCACTCGACCCGACCGCGTAGATCACGAGCAGGTGCAGGAACTCATGCGCGCCAAACCCGGCCACAAACAGGAGCACCGACAGGATGAGCACGCGCAGCCACAAATCAGGCAGCTCCTACTTTCGCGGCACAGACCCCCTCGAGGACCGATGCCGCATCGACGTCCTGACTCAGGTCTGCGAGGCCAAGGCAGCGCTGGATCGAGTCGCGCTGCTTTTGCTGGCCGATCACACCGAGCACAGCATTGCGGAGGCGATCGAGGCGGGGAAGGGAGGCGCCAAGGTCAAAGAGCTTAATGGGGTGGTCGCGCGGCTGGTGCCGCCATGGAGCGCGCGCCGCCTCCCGAACATGAGATGGTTCACGATCACTATGGCCATCGCCACCACTGATATGCAGCGCGACTACATCAAGGAATACAGCCCCGCCCTCGGACGCGAAATGGAGCTGCTTCACTTCGGGCACTCGGGCAGGCCTCTGCTGGCCTTTCCGACATCGCAGGGTCGCTTCTACCAGTGGGAGGACTTCGGACTCGTCGGGGCGATAAGCGACTACCTCGAGTCAGGTGCGATCCAGCTCGTTTGCGTCGACAGCGCGGACGGCGAATCGTGGTACGCGAGGGACAAGCACCCGGCCGACCGCGTCCGCCGGCACCTCCAGTACGAGGCCTACATCGTCGAGGAGATCTTGCCCAGGCTCCCAGCTCCGCCGCTCAGCACGGGCGCTTCGTTCGGCGCACTGCACGCGATCCTGATCGCGGTCCGCCACCCGTCCCTGATCAGTGGATTCATCGGGATGAGCGGGGCCTACGACACCTCGCGCTGGCTCGACGGCTACCACGACGACAACGTCTACTTCACGAACCTGATGGAGTTCCTGCCCGGCCTCAACGACGAGGCGTACCTCAGCCCGCTGCGCGCGCAGCACCCCAAGGTGATCGTGACCGGAGAGCACGACCCCAACTTCGAAGATTCCAGGCGCCTCGCGGGGCTCCTACGCTCCAAGGGAGTCGAAGTGGGACTCGAAATCTGGCCTGGATGGGCGCACGATTGGCCTTACTGGAAGGACATGATGAGGCGGTACCTCGCCGGCTGACCTCCATATAGAGGGGTAGGAGATGGCTCAAAAGAAAGTCGTCGGACTGCTCGTCGGACGCGAGAACACTTTCCCGGGACCGTTCCTCGACATGGTCAACGAACGTGGCAGGGCAGACGGAATCACCGCCGAGCTGGCGGTCCTGGGTGGGACGACCGAGGTTTTCGAGCCGTACCACGCGGTGCTCGTCGACCGCATCTCCCACGAGGTGCCCTACTACCGCGCGCACCTCAAGAGCGCGGTGCTCATGGGCACCACAGTCATCAACGATCCGTTCTGGTGGCAGTCGGACGAGAAGTTCTTCGAATGCACGCTGGCCCGGCGCCTCGGCGTCGCGGTGCCGAAGACCGTGGTCCTGCCCAACAAGCAGTACATCCCTGACATCGACCACACACACTCCCTGCGCAACCTGCAGTTCCCACTCGACTGGAAGCGGATCGTCGAGTACACCGGCTTGCCCGCAGTGCTGAAGCCCAACACCGGTGGAGGGTGGAAAGACGTCTTCATCGTCCATTCGCTGGAGGAGCTGATCACTGCCTACGACCAGACGGGATTGAAGACGATGATCCTCCAGGAGTTCATCGACTGGGACGACTACGTCCGGTGCATCTGCATAGGGCGGCAGAACATCCTGCCCATCCGGTACAACCCGCGAGCTCCGTTCCACGAGCGTTACCAGATCTCAAAGCCAGTCGAAGGTGACCTTCGCGAGCGGGCGATCAACGACGCGAGGACGCTCGTCGAGGCTCTCGGCTACGACATGGACACGGTCGAGTTCGCGGTCAGGGATGGCGTGCTCTACGCCATCGACTTCCTGAACCCAGCGCCCGACTTCGACAACTTCTCCATCAAAGAGGACAACTTCCAGTGGGTGCTGGAAGAGATGACCGACCTCGTCCTGGCCTACGCCCGCGGCGACGCGACGCCGCCATGGCGCGACGAGCATCGCTGGTGGAAGCACGTGTCCCGGGCGCCGGTCGGAAGCTCGACAGAAGCGTGAAGGACCCCGTCGCCGCTTACCACTCTCTGCTCGACGATGGTCAGCTGGCGGCGGCGAGCACGGAAATGCTCCGGCAGGGTCAGCGCGAGCGCCGCCTCATGTTCGGCGAACGTCCGCTTTGTGTCTGCCTGAGGCCGCAGCTCATGACGCGGCGGCGCTACGACCGCGCGGTCGCTGCGGCTCAGGGCGTGCACAGCGCGCTGGCCACCCTGGAAAGTGCCGTCCTGCACGACGAGGAGCTGAGGCGTGAGCTCGGCCTGGAGCCGGAGGAGGAACGGCTCGCGATGGCCGACCCCGGGTTCCGGTTCTCATCGCCGTCGGTGCGCCTGGACAGCTTTTTTGCTGACGAAGTCCGCTTCGTCGAGTACAACGCCGAGTCGCCCGCAGGAATGGCCTACAGCGACAACCTCGCGGCCGTATTCGCGCGCCTGCCCGTGATGCGGGAGTTTCGCAAACGGTTCCGTGGCGGGTTCATGCCAACTCGCTGGCGTCAGCTGCGGGCGATGCTCAACGCCTTCCGGCAGTGGGGCAAGGGTGTGCGCCCCGTGATCGCGATCGTCGACTGGGAGGGTCTGCCGACCGCGCCCGAGTTCGAG
>DATEGL010000157.1:0-2652 GCA_035280145.1 Candidatus Dormiibacterota bacterium
GCTCGACTTGCATGTGTTATGCGCGCCGCCAGCGTTAACCCTGAGCCAGGATCAAACTCTCCGTCCAAAAACGGAGGACCCAGAGCATGTGCCCTGAGTCTTCTCAGACTCTCAGAGTCTTTCCCACTCTTCAGTTGTCAAAGTGCTGGCTCCCGCCGAGCCGAACAGCCTTTCTACCCTCTCGAAGGGCGCACGAAACCTGTTCGGTGGAGGAACCTGCGAATTCTACCCGCGGTTCGGCCGAATTTGCAAGGAACCCTGTTCAGGCCCGGCAAAACAGGGGTTAGAACGCCCGGCGGCCGGCCATCGCCCTGGCCAGGGTCAGCTCGTCGGCGTACTCCAGGTCACCCCCGACCGGCAGCCCGTGGGCCGGCCGGGTGACCCGGACCCCCAGGGACGCCAGCGCCCGCTGCAGGTAGACCGCCGTGGCCTCGCCTTCGATGTCGGCGTCGGTGGCCACGATCACCTCGGAGATCGCCTCGTCCCGCACCCGGTCAAGCAACTGCTGGACGTGGATCTGCTCAGGCCCGATCCCGTCGATCGGCGAGATCACGCCGTGCAGCACGAAGTAGAGCCCGGAAAACTCAGACGTACGCTCGATCGCCAGCACGTCGAACGCCGACTCCACGACACACAGCACCGACCCGTCGCGCCGTGGCGACGTGCAGATCGCGCACAGCAGGCCCTCGGCGATGTTGTAGCAGCGCTCGCAGTAGCCGATTCGAGCCTTGACGTCGGCGATCGCCGCCGCCAGCGCATCCGCGCGCACGCCGTCGACGCGCAGCAGGTGGAACGCGAGCCGCTGCGCAGTCTTCGGTCCGATCCCCGGCAGCCGCGACAGCTCGGTGATCAAGCGCTCCAGCGGCTCGGGAAGCGACGGCATCTAGCCCAGCAGGCCCGGCGGCAAACCCATGCCCGATTGCAGTTTCGCGGCGGCCATCGCCTTCGATTTCTCGAGCGCATCGTTGACGGCGGCGAGGACCAGATCCTGGAGCATTTCCGCGTCACCGGTGGCCTCGGGGTCGATGTAAACGGACACCACCTTCTGTGCGCCATTGACGATCACCTTCACTGCGCCGCCACCCGACGTCGCCTCGACGGTCTCGGCCTCGAGGGCCTTCTGCATCTGCTGCACCTGGCGCAGCATCTTCATCGGATCCTTCACTCGGAAACTTCCTTGACGCGAGTCACGCGTCCGTCGAAGCGTTTGACGATCTCGCGCACGAACGGATCGTCTTCCGGGCTCGCGGATTTCATTTTCGGCGCGTCATTTTCGCGCAACCGAAAATCGATCTTCACGTCGTCACCGAGCCACGCGCGCACATGCGGCATCAGCTGCGCGGATTGCTCTTGAGCCTTCTTGTGATGAAAGCCGTACTTGAACCACAAAACGAGCACGGAGCCGTCGACCTCGGGCTGCGCATCGAGATAGGCGGCGCGCACCGTGCGATTCAGTTTCTCGAGGACTTCCCCCCACCCACTCACCGGAACGCTCACCCGAACATCAGTTGAAGCGCGCACTTCCTCTCTCGTATGTGGTGAGGTGGCGGCGACAGCCGCCGGAGGGGCGGGAGCCACCGAGCCTTCCGCCTCCACTGCCAATCGCGCGAGCGTCGCCTCCACCAAGAAGCGTGGCTCGGCGTGCCGCCGCACCTCCCCATCGAGATGCAGCAGAGCGTCGAGAACCGACGACAGACGCCGCGCGGTCGCCTGGTCACGCCGCGACAGCGCGGCCACCAGCCGGTCGCGACATCCCTCCATCAATCCCCGCACGACCTGCCGCAGCTCTGCCCCGGCCGCATAAACCCGACCAAGCTCCGCGAGCGCCTGCTCCGCCCGCCCGGCCAGCACGTCGTCCAGCAACCCGTCGAGCAGACGCGGGTCGGCGATCCCCAACAACGACCGCGCGGACTCCAACGAGATGGGTCCGGATGCTAGCGGCACGAGCTGGTCCAGCAGCCCCACCGCGTCGCGCATCGATCCCTGCGCCGTGCGCGCGATGAGATCCATCGCCGCCGGCTCGACCGAGACATTCTCGACCGACGCGATGTGAGACAGGCGAGAAACGATCTGCGCCTCCGAGTGCCGCCGGAACACGAAATGCTGGCACCGCCCGATCACCGTCAGCGGCATCTTCTGCACGTCCGTCGTGCACAGCACGAACACTGCGTGTGGCGGTGGTTCCTCGAGCGTCTTCAGCAAAGCGTTGAACGCATCGCCGGTCAGCCCGTGCGCCTCGTCGATGATGTAGACCTTGTACGGCCCACGCGCCGGCGCGAGGTTGACCTTCTCGCGTAGATCACGCACGTCGTCGATGCCACGGTTCGACGCGGCGTCGATCTCGATCAGGTCGAGAGACGCTCCCGCGATCAGCTCCAGACACGAATCGCACCGATTGCACGGCTCTGCCGACGTCCGCAGTCGCCCGGTGCAGTTCAGAGACTTCGCCAGCAGCCGCGCCGCCGACGTCTTGCCCGTGCCGCGCGATCCGGAAAAGAGGTACGCGTGAGCGACCCGGCCGGAGATGATCGCGCCCTGCAGAGCCTGCGACGTCGCGTCCTGGCCCACCAGGTCGGCGAACGTCTGCGAGCGGTACTTGCGGTAGAGGGATTGGTACTCAGGCATCAGGCAACAACATCGTCAATGGTCGCG
>DATEGL010000158.1:0-13107 GCA_035280145.1 Candidatus Dormiibacterota bacterium
CTTCGGCCGGCAATTTTGCGGCACGACCCGGGGCTTGCCACAAGCCCCCGGGTGCGCTGTATGTTGAGAGTGGAGGGGAATCCCTACTCGAAACGGTGCGGGCGAAAGTGCCTGTCAGAGTGGGCGGTGATGGATCGCCGACGCCTCTGACAGACTCGCTTCGTCTGATCGTGTGAGTGTCCTGCTCTCGGAGTTCGTTCTCGCATCAAGCGAGCACGTTGAGACGCTCGAGTCCGGGCAAATGCCGAACTGATGGGCATGTCGACGGATGCCATTTGAGCCCTTCTGGCCCGGACTTGACACGTCTAGCGAACGTGGTCGCGCGCCTAACGATGCCCTAGTCTCAACGCCAAACCGCAACAGCTGGGGCATTGCCTGAGTAATAACCGCCCGGCCACGCTCCGCGACTAACCCAGGCCCAACCGCCACTGCTCATCAGGTAGTTGTAATCGCATAGGTTGTGATCAGCGCCTTGGATGAATACCTCGATCCGTCTGTCGCCCGACCACGGCCACCAAGCGATTCCCGGATCCGACGCCGCGATCGGCTGGGGCCCTGGAACTTGTTGCCAACAGGACGACCAACAGTCACCGGGCTGGCCCGTGTAGTACTTATCAAAGTTGCTGTTGCTGTACCGCGAGGTCACGACCTCGTCGATGCGGCTGGCGTCTGGCCAAGCAGCGAGGGCCGGTCCGGAGGCGTACTGGTCGGGCGCGTACTCCTGCGGATACCCTCCAAGACTGGACCATTGGTTGGGCCAGTTGATGCCATCTGTGCTCCAAATAGCGTAGTTCTGGTAATTACTGGCCTCTACATAGACTTCGAGTGCGGTGCCAAAATACACCGCCGCCGGGTGGGACAAGAGTGAAACCCCAGACGGAATGCCCTGCATCTGCGGGAAGGGGGTCCATGCACACACATCCCAGCAGTTCGGCCGTAAGCCACCCTTATGCTTCCAATAGAGCGTCCCCCCTCAAATAAGGAAGGCATCGATGGCGTCTCCCGTGGGTGGTGCCGCCAGGGCTGGCGTGTCGGATCCGATTGTGCCGGACGGATAGGCGCCAAGATCAGTCCACGTGCCAGCGGTTGTATATCGCCATTGCCACAGATGGGAGTCGCTTCCTTCCACAAGCATGTCAAATTCCGAGTTAGGCGTACCGGCCTGGTTGGACCTCCAAGTAACAGCTGGATCCGACAGATAGCTCGAAACAAGCAGAGAGGGCCAGGACTGAAATGCGATCGCAGGTTGAGTCGCAGACAGCTGGTCGACGGCTGGAGAACTCCAGTATTTCTGCGAGATCTGTCCGCTCTGGTCGCGAGTAATTACATCGAGGCGCGAGAAGAGCCAGGGAGTCGGATCAACGTCATAGTTCGTGCCGTTGGAGCCGAGATATGTGTAACCGATGTCAACCTCGAAGTGGAGATGGCAACCGTTTGAGCTTCCCCCCGCGGGTGGCACGTTGCCGGTCATTACCACGGCCTCACCGACATTAACGTGAGCGCCTACCGCGATGGGCTGCCCTGTCGACGGATCGTTGAAGACCTGTTGATCGTGAACGAGGTTAAGGTAGATATTCGTGCCTGCGGCTGGGACGTTAATCTGAAACTGGCCCGAAACGATTTTAGATACGGTTCCAGCCCGGGCCGCGTAGATGGTTGTCCCCGGTCCGTCGGGAGGGGGGTTACAACCTACCCCGTTGGGGTACGCACTGTTGTACGCGAGGTCAACGCCGTGATGCCACTGCCAACCAGCCGGCGGTGCTGGTGATGGACATGAGTGACCCGCCGGAATGATCGTGTCCTCGCCTGGACCAATGACGCAGCCCCATTGCTGAGTGACATTCGTGCTGCCGGTCCACCACCCCGAATAGAAAGGCGATGCAAAGCTCGTGCCATCCCGCAGGATCGTTTGGCCACTCGGGGCGGTCCCGGTTTGACCGGCGTGAATGCTTGGAGCTAGTGCACCCCAGTTAACGACGGCCAGTACCCACACGCTAGCCAGTCGCAAGTGCCGCAGCAAGCTAGCTCACCTTGCCCCAGTCAGATCCTGTCCACTGCCAAACTGGAGTCCCATCGCGGACCGTATCCAGAACTAGCTGTCTATTGCCGTCGAAAACACCGACCCCACAGCAATCCTGCGGACTGCTCGTTGTGGCGACACTCTGCCAATCGAGTCCATTCCAGGCCCAGGTATCACTGGCGACGTTTGCTTGCTGACTCGTGAGGCCGCCGAACAGCAGGGTTTGTGGGCCGCAAGTAACAACAGGTGCAGCTCGCGGCCCAGGCGCGTGGGCTGTATTCGCTTTGGACCAAGCCGTGCCGTTCCACAACCACGTCTCACTAGATACGCCGCCGGCTATCTGCTGGCTAACGCCACCATAGAGAATGACCGACCGTGTTGCCTGATCGAAGCAGATCCCAGACATGGCATAGACAGAGGGACTGTTCGGCGATGACTTCTTTGCCCAGGTCGATCCATCCCACGTCCAAGTCTCGGGGATACTCGCCGGACCCCACCCGAAAATGACAATTACTCCCCGCGCCGCGTCGAAGGAGGCAACCGGGAAATCCAACCGAGGAGCATCTGTTAACAGTGTCCAATTATTGCCATCCCAACTCCAGGCATCTTCTGGATAATCAGGCTGCACGGGCGGTTGGCTTCGCCCACCAATGAGGAGACTTCGACCAATCACCGGGTCATATGCCATCCCGGCCAGCCGTCGGGGTGCCGGTGAGGTGGTGGGGTGTGCCTGGCGCCAGCAGGCTCCGTCGAACAGCCATGTCTCATTCAGCGTGTTAGTAGCGGATGCGACACCCCCAAACATCACAGTTACCCGGCGCGCGCTGTCGTAGGCTGCCGCCGCGTCTGCTCGGCGAGGTGGTGCGGGGCTCGCACATACCGACGAAGGGGTGGGCGCTGTGGATGGCGACCTAACTCCTGACGCAGTCTCGCCAGGCGTTACAGCATTGGACGGGACCGTGCCGCATCCAATCATCGATATGAGCAGCAGGAGAACTGCGAACTCAACTAAGCGCTTCATTCACATAGCCGGTCGCATGTCTGTCCCGGTCGACTCGTCGTTGTCGGATTGAGTCTACTTAACGTCGATGCTTTACGCTCGTGAAGAGTCTTTTGGCCACATAGCAATTAGGACCCCGAGTCCAGCTGCCCGCCGCGAGCGAACTTGCCGACCTTGTGCCCCATCTGAATCGATCGAGACGTCGCTGCGCGGTGGAATCGCTACTGCGCCCTTGCCCCGACAGGGGCCTTCCTCTGTACCGCCGGGTCATGGAATCATGCCACCGACTCCTCGACGGTGACTTTGAAGCCGAGTTCCTCCAGCCTAGGAATGCTCCTGGCCGCCACCGCGTGGCGACGAACTTCGTCGAGGTGGTATGGTCCCAGGTCGACGAAGTACGTGCCGTCCTTGAGCATGCGGTAGATGGCGACGAGGATGGAGTGGGCGACCGCCATCGCGGCGCGTTTGGATCGAGGCGAAGTACCGCACGGAGCGAGACCGACTGGGAGGCGCTGCGAAAGGAGCGACGACAGGCAAAGCCGCCTCAGTTGGTCGACCCGAGGCTGACCGGCCTGATCGCCGCTTGGGACTCCGGAGACGGCGGCACGCGGCGCGAGCTGCTGGCGACCTTGTTCTCGGACATTCATGTCAGTCAGGGCCGTGTCGTGGGCTACACGCCGCGCCCAGATCGGCAAGCGCAGGTGACGAGACTGATGGACACGATCGCCTGGAAAGTGTCTGTCATGGTGGGCGGTGATGGACTTGAACCAACGACCTCCTCGGTGTAAGCGAGGCGCTCTAGCCAGCTGAGCTAACCGCCCGTCACAAGTGCGCTAGCCAGTCTACCCACCAGGCAGCAAAGCCAGCGCCGCGTTCAGCTGCGTGTCCTTGGCGTATCCCGCCGACGGCTGCGCCACGTCGTATGCGTCGGTCGAGCTGGGGAGCGAGACCGTCACATCGGGCGTCAATCCCTTTTTGTCGATCGTCTCCCCGTTGGGCAGATACCAGCGCTCGACCGTCAGGTGCAGGTCCGACCCGTCGGTCAACACGAAGTCTTCCTGCACCGAACCCTTTCCGAACGTCTTCGTTCCGACCAGCTTGGCTCGCGAGTGCACCTGAAGCGAGCCGGCCACGATCTCCGCGGCCGAGGCGCTGTTGGCGTCGACGAGGACGACCAAGGGCACGTTCGGCGCGCCGTGCTGCGACCCGACCTGGTGACGGTCAGTGCCACTGCGGCCTCGGGTCTCAAAGGTCTCCCCGCTGATCACGAACTGTGTGATCACTTCGTCGGCCGCCGAGATGAAGCCGCCGGGGTCGCCGCGCAGGTCGAGGACCATGCCGGCCGAGCCTGGAAGTCCGCCCTTCAACGCGCTCGTGAACTCGGTCGGCGTGTTCGATCCGAACTGATAGATCCGCACGTAAAGCACGTGGTTGCCTATCGTCGAGGAGCGGACGGTTGGCACCTTGATCTCTGCCCGCGCGACTGTGAACGTAAGCGTGTCGCCGGCGCGGAGGATGGTCAGCGTCACCTTGGTCCCTTCAGGCCCCTGGATGAGAGCGGTCGCCTGGTCGGCGGAGATGCCCTTGGTGTCCTTGTCGCCGACCTTCGTGATCTGGTCACCGCTCCGCAGCCCCGCGGCGGCTGCGGGCGAGCCAGGCACAGTCCCGGTGATCACCGGGTAGCCGGTGCTGAAGCTCAGGTAGATCCCGATCCCTGTGTACTTGCCCTGGTAGCTCTGCTGTAGCCGCTTGTACTGGTCGGGGTCGAAGTAGCTCGTGTAGGGATCGCCGAGGCTGTTCACGAGGCCCTGGACGGTACCTTGCGCGAGCTTCTTGCGATCGACGTTGGTGTCGACATAGTCGGTCTGAATCAATCGCGCCGCCTCCTGTACCTGCGTGAGGTCGACGCGCCCGGTGGACGTGTGGGCGAAATACGGAACGTAGTCCGGAAATCGCTGATCGACGTAAACGCCCGCAATGAAACCGACGACCAGGATCAGGGCTATGGCGCCACCCATAAGGGCAGCGCGTCGGTTCATGTCAGGAGAGTATCGGGGCTCAGCAGCCGAGCCAGATGCACGGGTTCTTGTAGACCTCGTTGACGCGGATCTCGAAGTGCAGATGCGGCCCGGTCGACCACCCCGTGGAGCCCTCGAATGCGACTGTCGTCCCGCGCGGCACAACCTGGCCGGTCGACAGGCCCGGTGCGTACCCGGACAGGTGCCCGTAATAGGTCGAGTAGCCGTTGCCGTGAATGATCACGAGCAGGTTGCCGTAGCCAATGCTCCCGGGGTAGAGGTACGCGACCCCAGTATCGGCAGCCACGATGTTCGTTCCGTACGGACCGGCGATATCGATGCCGGTGTGGATCTTGTGGGGGTACGGGCAGTTCGGGTCATAGACCTCGAGGTAGAACGTCGAGCAGCCAAATCCCTGGGTGATGCACGAGTAGCCGCAGGCCGGCTCGGGCCATTCGAACACCCCATTGCCACCGCCCGCCTTGACGGCCGCCGCGTCGTACGCCTGCGCAAGCTTGGCCACCTGCGCATCGATTGCCGCCCGCTCCGCCTGCACCTTGGCGTACTGGTCGGCCAGCTTCGCGATCAGCTGCTTTTCCAGGACCATCGCCGCTTGCTGGGTGGCAAGGTTCTTCTCCAGGTCGGCTTCCGCCGCCTGCTGCTGCTTGAGGAGTGCGGTAACCTGCTGGCGCTGCACGTCCAGGTCGCTGTTCGCCTGCGCAACTTGCGCGTGCTCGTCTTGCAAGTCGACCACGAGCCGCTTGTCTGACGCTGCGACCTGCTGTGCGCCGACCATCCGGTTGAGCAGCTGGTTGATGCTGCTCGAGGTAAGGACCAGCTGGAGGTAGTTGACGCTGCCATGCGAGTCGACGTAGCGAAGGCGCGACTCAAGGATCTCTTCTCGGACGCTGGTCTGCACCCTGAGCCGAATCAGCGCGGCTTCCCCGAACCGGATCTTCATGCTCAGGTCGTCGATCGCGAGCTGTGTTGTGTGGATCAGGTTCCTCTGGGCATCGATCTGCTTCTGCAAGCTTCCGATCATTGCGTCGATCGCGTTGATCTCGGCGATGTTGTCGTTGATCAGGTTCTGGATGTAGTCGAGCTGGTCCTGGTTGTTGACCTGCTGGCCGATTCCGTTGTTGTACGCGAGGCAAGCCTGGTAGACGGCGGGCGGGTCGCCCGGGTAGCAGTAGATCGCGTGTGCGGTCTGGAGCGACGACGGCAGCCACAGCGCCGAGGCGACAACGAAGGCAAGCACCATGCGGGTTTTCAAGGCGCTAAATCCTCACATATCGGCGCACGCCGATGTAACTGCCTAACGCCCCAAGCAGGGCACCTCCCAGCAGCAGGTCCTGGGCGAGGATCGAGATGAACGCCGGGTCGAAGTTGAGGGGAATGAAGCCTATGTCGGACCTGAAGCGCTCGACCGCTGGCGGGTAGGCGACCACGAGCATCGCCAGCGCGATCGAGGCGGCGATCAGGCCGGTCATAACTCCCTCGATCACGAACGGGCCGCGAACGAACCATTCGGTGGCGCCGACGAGCTTCATCACCTCGATCTCCTTCCGCCGGTGATACACAGCGGTGCGGATTGTATTCATGACGATCACGATTGAGACCACCATCAGGATCACGAGCAGGGCGACGCCGGCCAGGCTCAGCCAGTACGACAGCTGGAGCATTCGGTTGACGAAGTCACCCTGGTAGTTGGTGGGGTCGGTAGGATCGACGCCAGGCCAGCGCCGAGCCATCGTGTCGAAGTCCGCGACATCGCTGAGGTTCCTGAGTCGAACTTCGAGCTTGGCGTCCAGCGGGTTGCCCTCGATCTGCTGGGCAAAGACGACGTTCTGCGGGTCGGCCTTGAACTGAGCCAGCGCCTCATCCTTGGTGACGAACCGGACGCTGAGCACCCGTGGGTCGGCGCTGAGCTGCTGCTGGAAGTCATAGACGCTCTGCAGCGGCGTGTCGTCCGAGACGTTGATGGAGATCTCGCTCACCTTGGCCCGAAAACCGTCTAGCACCTGCGAGAGCGCGTGGCCGACCAGCAGGTTGATGCCGGCCAGGATGAGGATGAGCGTGATCGACACGACGGCGGCCAGGCTCACGGCCAGGTTCCGCCAGAAGCTCTGCCAGGCGCTATTGAGCGCGAACTTGAGGTTCCGCAGCAACATGGTGGTATCTGCCTGAACGGTCGTCTCTTGCGATCTGCCCCGCGTCAATGGCCACGACGCGGCGTCGGAGAAGGTCGACGATCTCTCGGTTGTGGGTCGCCATCACGACGGTGGCGCCGCGCGCGTTGATGCGCAAGAAGAGCTGCATGATCTCCCACGCGGTAGCGGGGTCGAGGTTGCCGGTGGGCTCGTCGGCGATGATGAATCGCGGCGCGTGCACGAGGGCCCGCGCGATGGCGACACGCTGCTGCTCTCCGCCGGAGAGATTGCTCGGGTAGGTGTTCTCCTTGTCCGTCAGGCTCACGGTGTCGAGCGCCTCCGCGACTCGCGAGCGTATGCGCTCGTCGGACTCGCCCAGCACCCGCAGCGCGAAGGCGACGTTTTCGTACACAGTGAGATTCGGCAGCAGCTTGAAGTCCTGGAAGACAAGCCCGACTTTGCGCCGATAGAAGGGGAGCTTGCGCCGCTTCATGCGGCCCAGCTCGACGCCGTCGACGAAGATCTTGCCCTTCGTCGGCTTCTCTTCCCGAATCAGGAGCCGGACCAGGGTGGACTTGCCGGCGCCGGAGGGACCGACCAGGAAAAGGAAGTCGCCCTCGGGCACCTCCAGGTTTATGTCGCGGAGGGCCTGCGTTCCAGTCGGGTACGTCTTGAAGACGTGCTGAAAGGTGATTACCGGCCGGGTCTCGAAGTCCGGTGTCAAAAGCATTGGCTGTGTCTCTTGCTGCGTCGTTGGGGGCCGGTGGGCGCCCGTGGCTGGGTCGCGGGCAGTATAACCCACGCCCCGCACGCCTCCAACCCCTTCCCAGAGAGTCAAACGCTGGTTTAACGATCGACGGTTACGACGCTTGCGCCTTCACGTGTTCGTTGCTCAGCCGCCAGCGCAGCCAGGACTCGATGAACGGATCTAGCTCGCCATCCAGCACGGCCTGGGCGTTGCCCACCTCGAGCCCGGTCCGGACGTCCTTCACCAGCGTGTACGGCTGCAGCACGTAGTTGCGAATCTGGGAGCCGAACTCGGCCGGCATTATCTGGCCGCGGATCTGATCGAGGTGCTCGGCCGCCTCCTGCTGCTGCCTCTGGAACAGGCGCGCCTTGAGCACCTTCATCGCCATCTCGCGATTCTTCATCTGCGATCGCTCGTTCTGACAGGTGACGACGATCCCGGTCGGCAGGTGCGTGATCCGGACCGCCGAGTCGGTCTTGTTGACGTGCTGCCCGCCAGCGCCGGTCGAGCGATAGGTGTCGATGCGCAGGTCCTGAGGATTGATGACGATCGCGTCTTCGTCAGAGCTCTCGAGCTCGGGCATCACCTCAACCAGCGCGAACGAAGTGTGGCGGCGGTGGTTTTGATCGAACGGCGAGATGCGCACCAGCCGGTGCACGCCGTGCTCGGAGCGCATGAGCCCGTAAGCGCGTGGGCCGCCCACGATGAACGTCACGCTCTTGAGCCCCGCCTCTTCACCGCGTGACTCGTCGATGACTTCAGTGTCGAAGTCGCGACGCTCAGCCCATTTGAGGTACATCCGAAGTAGCATCTCGACCCAGTCCTGCGCCTCGACCCCACCCTGCCCGACCGAGATGGTGACGACGGCGTTGTGGCCGGCGTAGGGGTCGGTGAACAGCAGGTCGAGCTCGTGCGAGCGCAATTCCTGCGCAAGCTGGGCGCCTTCCTCGTCGACCTGCCGTGTGAGTTCTGGGTCGTCTTCGGTGAGCTGCTCGAGCTCGACCAGGTCGCGGGCGCGCCTTTCCAGGCGGTCCCACGTCGCGATCAGCTCGCGATTTTCGGCGGCCTCGCGGGCCATCTGGCCGGCTTGCCTGGGGTCGTCCCAGACGCCTGGCCGGGCGAGCTCGGTGTCTAGCTCGTCAGCCCGCCTGGCTCTGGCGGGCAGGTCAAAGGTGCTCCTTGAGCTGGAGGATCCGGTTCAAGAGCTCTTTGGGAGTTAGCTCAGCGTCCAATTTATTTTCCGTGACACCTCTTGTACTTCTTACCCGATCCGCACCAGCACGGATCGTTGCGACCGATTTTATGGGGCTGGGCACCGGAGGCCGCGCCGGCGGCGACGGCTGCGCCCACTGGAGCCGCGCGGCGCTGCTGAGGCGCGGCTCGCCGCCCGGCGCCGTTTGAGCCGTCCAGCTCGCCCGGCCCGCTCTCTGTCACCTGGCGAACCAGCGGTTTCGGTGGAGGCGCGGGAGCGTCCCTCTGGACCTGGACGCGGTAGATGTTGGCGACAATCGAGCCCTGGATCCGTTCGCGCAGCTCGTTGAACATCTCCAGGGCTTCGTTCTTGTATTCGACCAGGGGATCGCGCTGCCCGTAAGCGCGGAGGCCGATGCCCTCACGGAAGTGCTCCATCTGGGTCAGGTACTCCATCCACTGCCAGTCGATCGTGCGGAGCATCACGTCCCGCTCCACGACCGGCATCAGGTCGGCCCCGACCTCCTCGACCTTGCGGTCGTAGGCTTCGGTGGCGGCGGCGAAGAGATGCTCGACCAGGCCATCAGGTCCGTGGGTGAGTGCATCGTCGGGAATCTGCGTGCCCGGGGCCAGGGGCAGGTAGGCGGCCAGGTATGTGACCAGCCCGTCCAGGTCCCAGTTCTCCGGATGGCGGCTTTCGCAATGCTGGTCGACACCCTTCTGGATGATCTCCTTCACGTAGTCGAGGATGTTGCCGCGGGCGTCCGCGCCTTCAAGCACCTTCTGGCGCTCGTCGTACACGATCTCGCGCTGCTTGTTCATGACGTCGTCGTACTCGACCACGTGCTTCCGGGCATCGAAGTGCATGCCCTCGACCTTCTTTTGCGCGCTGGCAATGGAGCGCGCGACCCATGGGTGCTCGATAGGCTCAACCTCGAGGCTGGTCATCAGGCGACCGATCCGGTCGGCGGCCGGACCAAAGATCTTCATGAGGTCGTCTTCGAGCGAGATGAAGAAGCGGCTGGACCCAGGGTCGCCCTGGCGGCCCGCGCGGCCGCGGAGCTGGTTGTCGATGCGGCGGCTCTCATGTCGCTCGGTGCCGATGATGTGCAGGCCACCGACGTCGGTCACGCCTTGACCCAGCACGATGTCAGTCCCACGACCGGCCATGTTGGTGGCGATTGTGACCGCCTTCGGCTGACCAGCCTCGGCGACGATGGCGGCTTCACGCTCGTGCTGCTTTGCATTGAGGACGTTGTGCTTGAGGCCGCGCCGATCGAGCATCTTCGACAATCGCTCTGACTTCTCGACCGAGACCGTGCCCACGAGGACGGGCCGGCCCTGGGTGTTCATCTCGACGATCTCGTCGATCACTGCGTCGAACTTCGACTTTTCCGTTTTGTAGATCACGTCGGGGTTGTCGGCGCGCACCATCGTGCGGTGCGTCGGGATGACCACTACGTCGAGCCCGTAGATCTTGTGGAACTCCTCGGCCTCAGTCACTGCCGTGCCGGTCATGCCGGCCAGCTTCTCGTACTGCCGGAAGTAGTTCTGAACGGTGATCGTGGCGATGGTCTTCTGCTCCTGCTGGACCTTCACGCCTTCCTTTGCCTCGACGGCCTGGTGTAGTCCGTCTGACCAACGGCGGCCGGGCATCGTGCGACCCGTGAACTCGTCGACGATGATCACCTCGGCGTCCTTGACCAGATAGTCGCGATCGCGCAGGAAGAGCGCCTTTGCCTTCAGCGCCTGGTTGATCTGGTGGGCCTCGATGACATTCTCGAGGTCGTAGATGTTGCGGATCCCCGTCCAGCGCTCCATCTTCGCGATGCCGGTCTCGGTGAGTGCAGCGGACTTGTGCTTGAGGTCCACCTCGAAGTCCTCGCCTTCCGTGAGGCGGGCCGCCCACCGCGCGTACTGGTAGTACTTCTCGGTCGACTCTTCCGACTGGCCCGAGATGATGTGCGGCGTGCGCGCCTCGTCGATGAGGATCGAGTCGACCTCGTCGACGATCGCGTAGTAGAGGTCGCGCTGGGCGCGCTGCTCGAGGTCGCGCGCCATGTTGTCGCGGAGGTAATCAAACGCGAGCTCGGAGTTCGTCGCATACGTGATGTCCGCGCCGTACGCCTCCTTCTTGCTTGCCGGCCGCAGGTGCTGCAGGCGAGGGTCAGGATGCGTTTCGTCCAGGAAGTCCGGGTCATACACGAACGTCGCCGCGCTGCCGACGTTGATGCCGACCGTCATGCCGAGCAGGTGGTAGATCGGGCCCATCCAGCCCGCGTCGCGGCGGGCGAGGTAGTCGTTGACGGTGACAAGGTGGACGCCCTTTCCCGCTAGGGCGTTGAGGTACAGGGCGAGGCTCGCCACGAGGGTCTTGCCTTCACCCGTCTTCATCTCCGCGATCTTTCCTTGATGGAGGACGATCCCACCGACAAGCTGGACGTCGAAGTGGCGCAGACCGATCGTGCGCCGGCTGGCTTCGCGGCACAGCGCGAAAGCCTCGATGAGGAGCTCGTCGAGGTCGTGTCCGGCGCGGGCCTTGTCGCGCAGCTCGTCAGACCGGGCGCGCAATCCGGCGTCGTCGAGCCCCTTGAGCTCGGGTTCGAGGGCGTTGATTGCCTTCGTGACGGCCAGGTGGCCCCTGACCTCCCGGTCGTTGGGGTCGAGAAGCTTGGTGAAGATGACCATTGGGTTCTCTTTCAGGTTACCCGGCCGGGGCGAGTTCGAATCCGGCTAGGGCCACCGCGAGCTTGCGAGCGGACTTTTAAGGAATGACAGGTTCGATGACGGCGAGCGACCCATCGGCCCGCCGGACCAGGATCTGGATCTCTCCGGAGTCCTCGTCCAGGTAGACGACGACGGCCTGGCTGTCCGCCTGGAGCTCCTCCACCGCCTCGGCTTCGGACATCGGACGCAGCTTCAGCCGGAGGTGCTCGGGGGCCGCCGCGCGGCGCCTGGCCGGCTCCTCGACTGCCGGCACGCGCACCGGTGATATCGACTGCCTCCGATGCGTCACCTTCTCCTTGAACGCGACCACCTGGCGGTCGATCTTGTCCAGCGCGAGGTCCAATGCCGACACGGGATCAGCGCCGCGCTCACGCGCCTGGAGGACCGGCGTTCTGCGGCCATCGAGGTGGACGATGATCCGGCACACGAAGGTCGTGAGATCGCTCTGCTTGCGCTCTTCGGAAAACTCGACCTGAGCGTCCGCCACCTTGCCGAAGTGGCGGGCCAGACGGTCCAGCTTCCGCTGCGCCGTCTCCCGCACCTCCTGCCCCAGCCCGTTCGTGCGGTCGTGCAGGACGACCTTCACGACCCGAGTATAACCCCGGTTTTCGGCGTGTCTACCGCGCTGCGGGCTTGTATCCGGGGGGCGGCGGGAAGAGGGTCGTGATCTCTTTCGGGAGTGGGATGCCCTGTGAAAACATGCGGTCCAGAATCTTGGGTCGCAGGCCGGTCGGCATGAACTGGGCGATGATCTTGCCGTCTGGCGTCGCCCCCTTCTGCTCCATCACAAAGATGTCCTGCATCGTGATCACGTCCTGCTCCATGCCCACGATCTCCGCGATCTGAATCACCTTGCGCGAGCCGTCGCGCAGGCGACCCAGCTGGACGACCAGGTTGATCGCGCCGGCGACCTGCTGGCGGATGGCGCGCACCGGCAGGTCGACCCCCGCCATAAGGACCAGCGTCTCGAGTCGGGCCAGCGCGTCGCGCGGGCTATTTGCGTGGAGCGTCGTCATCGACCCGTCGTGGCCGGTGTTCATGGCCTGCAGCATGTCGAGAGCCTCGCCGCCACGACACTCACCGACGACGATGCGCTCGGGTCGCATACGCAGGGCGTTGATCACCAGCCGCTGGATGGTGATCTCGCCTTCGCCGTTGATGTCCTTCGGCCGCGTCTCCAGGCGACAGACATGCTCCTGGTGGAGCTGCAGCTCGGCCGCGTCCTCGATGGTGACGATGCGGTCTTCGACCGG
>DATEGL010000159.1:0-21268 GCA_035280145.1 Candidatus Dormiibacterota bacterium
TGGTCGAGCCGCTGTCATGCGCGGTACACGGCATGGACCAGGTCGACGCCGACGTCGGCGCCGATTACCTCATCTACGGTGCCGGCACCATGGGTCTGATGCTGGCGCAGCTCGCCAGGGACAGCGGCGCGACCCGGATCGACGTGGTCGATACGAATCCAAGGCGACACCCCCTGGCGCGCGAGCTCGGCGCGGACCGAGTTGCACCGTCAGCTGGCGAGCTCGATCAACGTCAGGGCTGGGACGTCGACATCGACGCGACAGGGGTGGTGGCGGCGATCGAAGACGGTCTGCAAAGAGTGGCGCGCGGTGGGACATTCCTGGTGTTCGGAGTGGCGAAGGATGACGCGGTGGCGCGGTTCTCGCCGTTCCGCGTCTACAACGACGAGATCAAGATTGTGGGCTCGATGGCAGTGCTGCACAGCTTCGAACGTGCTCTCTCGCTGCTGGTCAAGGGCGTGATCGACTGCGAAAAGATGATCACCGACCGGTTCAGTCTCGACGACTACTCGAAGGCGATCGAGGCGTTCGTCGGAGGGAAGGGCCTCAAAGTCCAGGTCGCACCCGGCATGATCACGCAATAAAACACAAGGTCGCGATCCTTACGCGCGAGTACCCGCCCGAGGTCTACGGTGGCGCGGGCACGCACGTCGAGTATCTCGCCCGCGAGGTCGGCAAGCTCGCTGAGGTGACGGTCCACTGTTGGGGCTCGCCGCGCAGCGAGCCGGGAGTGACCGCCCACCAGCCCTGGTCAGCGTTGGCGGAGCCCAAGCCGGAGGCGGCCGCGCTGCAGGCGATGTCGATCAACCTGGCGATGGCAGGCGCGCTCAAGGGCGTGGAGCTGGCGCACAGCCACACCTGGTACGCGAACCTCGGCGGCCACCTGGCGAAGCTGATGTGGTCGATCCCGCACGTGATGACAATCCATAGCCTCGAACCGCTGCGGCCATGGAAGGCTGAGCAGCTGGGCGGCGGTTACGCGCTGTCGACGTTTTGTGAGAAGACCGCGATCGAGTCTGCAGATGCGGTGATCGCAGTCTCCGGTGGCGTGCGCCAGGACGTGCTGGACTGCTACCCGGCCGTAAGTGGCGAGCGCATCCACATCATCCACAACGGGATCGACCCGGAGACCTACCGCCCGCGACCGTCGCTCGAGACGCTGGCCCGTTACGGCGTCGATCCCAACGTCCCCTTCGCATTCTTCAACGGCCGCATCACGCGGCAGAAGGGGCTGCCGCTGCTCCTGTCGGCGGCGCTCGAGCTCGATCCCAAATACCAACTGGTCATCGTGGCCAGCAGCCCGGACACGCCAGAGATCGGCGCTGAGGTGGCCCACCTGGCGGAGCGAGTCCGCACCGAGCGCGGAAACCTGGTCTGGATCGACCATTTCATCCCACGCGAGGACCTGAACCACCTGCACACGCACGCCGCGGTGTTCGCGTGCCCGTCCATCTACGAGCCGTTCGGCCTGGTGATCCTGGAGGCGATGGCCTGCGAGACGGCGGTCGTCGCTTCGCGGGTTGGCGGGATACCGGAGATCGTGGTCGAAGGGGAAACGGGCTACCTGGTCGACTACGAGCCGAACGAAACGGGCCGATTTGTCCGCGGGCTGGCCGACCGGCTCGGTGAGCTCCTCGACGATCCCGTGCGGGCGAGCGAGATGGGGAAGGCCGGGCGGGAAAGGGTCATCGAGCACTTTGGCTGGCCGGCGATCGCTCAGCAGACGGTCGCCCTGTACGCGTCCTTGCTCTCGAGGGGCTGAAGATTTTCTGAAAAGTGGGATGCAAATCCCTGGCTTCTCAGCAAAATTAGACGCCACCGTATAGCGATCACTTCACACGCAGAAGGAGTCTGGGGTGCGATTCCTACCTATCCGTGCGCTCTTCGTCGCTGCCGTCATCAGCCTGCCAGGGTCGGTCGGCGCCAATGTCGTCGCCGCTGCGGCCGCGGGACCGGCCTGTCCAGCCAGCGTGATCTCCGCGGGCGACACGTACTCGGGAGCGATCTCGAACGGCCAGCTCTTCACGTGGGGCCGCAACGTCGATGGCGAGCTCGGCATCGGATTCCAGGGTGGCGACTTCCCAACCCCAATCGCGGTCAAGAGCAACCCGAACCTCACAAAATCTTCGGGCGTGTGGATGGGCTTCATCACGGCCTTTGTCGTCGACCCCACGGGTCAGCTCTGGACGTTTGGCCAGAACGTAAACAACCAGACCGGCCTGGGCGACGTGACCACCGGCGGTCAGGCGTTCGTGACCAGCCCGACGCCCGTTTCCGGTCCGACCAACGTCGTGTCAGTCGGTGCGTCCTTCGACCACACAGTGGCGGTTACTTCGAATGGCACGGTGTGGGGATGGGGCCAGTCGCCGGGCCTGGGGATCGGCGATGTGGCCACGACTGTTGAGGCTCCGGCCATCCTTCAAGTTCCGCCGCGCGTGGTCAAGGCGACCGCCGGCTTCCGGTACACCATCCTGCTGACTTCTGACGGGACGCTCTACGGAACCGGAGTTGACATCAGCGGTCAACTCGGTCTGGGCGGAGGTCCGGTGATTCATCCAACTTTCGAGGCGATACCGGGTGTCTCCGGGATCGTGGACGTGTCCGCAACCGAGTCGATAGGCGAGTCTTTCACCCTGGCGCTCGACAAGACAGGCCACGTCTTTGCATTTGGCAGCAACGGTTTTGGCCAGACAGGGATCGGCACGCCCCAGTTCCCACTCACTGTGCTGACACCGACGCAGGTCCCAGGCCTCGACTCGGTGATCCAGGTCGCCGCGGGTGGCCGGACGTCGTACGCGCTGAAGTCAGACGGCACCGTCTGGTCATGGGGCTCCGGACAGTTCGGTGCACTCGGCACCGGTGCAGCGGGCCCGACCAGTGTCCCGGCGCAGATCCCGTTACCTGCCGGCACCAAGATCGTCAGCATCGCAGCGGGCCCGTCTTTCGATGCAATGGCCCTCGACTCAGTTGGGAACATCTGGGTCTGGGGTGACGACACCGAAGGTGCGTTGGGCACTGGTGTCGTCGGCAAGAATCAGCCGACACCGGTCAAGATCAGTCTCGGCACCACCTGTCCGGCGCCTCCGCCTCCTCCGGGCCTTGCCACCATTACCTCGCTGTCGCCCAGCTTCGGTCAGGCTGAAGGCGCGACCCTGGTGACGATCACCGGCACCAACTTCACCAACGCCGACCACGTCCAGTTCGGCGTCAATCAGCCTCTCTTGCCGCCGTGCACGTCGACCTCGAGCGTGTACTGCTTCACGGTTGTCGACGACTCGCACATCACCGCCACCACCCTTCCGCATCCGCCCGGCAACGTCGACGTGTCCGTCGACAACGTGGCGGGGATCAGCGCGACCGTCCCGGCCGACGTCTATGCATACGAAGGCTGGATTGCGCCCACACCCACTGACAGGTCCGCGTTCGACGTGCCCATCGGCCAATCAACGTCGTTCACCGTCCAGGCGCAGGAACAGGGAACTTTCACCATCGGCCACTCGTCCCTGCCGCCGTTTGTGCAGTGCGTCGATGCCGTCAACCCTGGCAACCCGGCGGAGGTGACGTGCACGGTCACCCCGACAGGATCAACGGTGGTGCCGATCAGCTTCTTCGATGCGGCGAACCCGAGCCGCCTCACGACCCGGACCTACGTCGTCGGCCGGGGCTGGTATGCCGGGCTGGGCGATTCGTTTTCGGCCGGCGACGGGAACGAGCCATACATCGGGGTCAGCGCCTCCGACGGATGCCATCGCTCGTTCAGCGCCCACCCGAACATCATCGCCGGAGATTTGTACGGGGGACAGAACGCCCGGTTCGTTGCGTGCGCGGGCGCCGTCATCCGGAACGTCGTCGTCGGCAAGGGCGGCGAAGCGTCCCAGCTAAACGCGCTCGACAGCAGCGTCGACCTTGTCACGATCTCGATCGGCGGCAACGACATCGAGTTTTCCAAAATCGCGACCAGCTGCCTCCTCCTCGGAACTATCTGCAAGTTTCAGCTGGATGCCGCTACCGCGCAGGCGATCGCGCGGATCGGTAACGAGGCCAACGCCGGCCACCTTCTCGACCCCAGTTCAGCACCCGGGTCGTCGTCTGACCCGATCTACACGCTCGACAACATCTACGCGACGATCCGTGCCAGGGCGCCCAATGCGCGGATCCTGGTCGTGGGTTATCCAGATCTCCTGCCTCATAGCGGACCATGCATCACCGTCCTCATGAACGCGGCGACGGTTGACTGGCTCAACAGCGTTGCGAAATTTCTCAACGACACCATCCAGCAAGAAGCATTGCGTAGCGGAGCCGAATACGTGGATCTGTCGAATGCCTTCGTCGGCCACGATCTCTGTGCGGCGCAGTCATATGTCAACTTCGTCCTGAACCCACCATTTTTCGAGACGCCTATCCATCCCAACGAGCAAGGCCAGGCGCGGATGGCCCAGCTGACCGAAGCCCAGATCGCTTCCGGGCCTCCGGGCTCACAGTTCCTGGTCGGCTTCAACCAGACGGTGACCACCACGACGAACGTGTCGAGCGGGGTTGCCCAGGCGACGTTTTCCACGACCTGGCCCGGCAGCGACGTCGTCATGACGCTCGTGTCGCCGTCTGGGCGAACGATCACGCGCAGCACCAGCGCTTCCGACGTGTATCACCTGCTCGGCCCGACCTACGAGGTATTCAGCGTCACCAATCCCGAGGCCGGCACTTGGACCGTGGAGATGAAGGGCACCAATGTGTCCGCTGACGGCGAGACAGTGCGCCTGAGCACGACGCAATCGCTGCCTGTGAACCTGCCGCCGATCGCCAGGTTCACAAGCTCGGTCACCAACGGAACCGCGCCGCTTGCGGTTGCGTTTGACGCCACGGGTTCGAGCGACCCCGATGGAACGGTCACCGACTATTCGTGGGACTTCGGCGACGGCTCTGCCGGCACGGGCGCGACGCCCTCGCACGTTTTCACCAAGCCCGGGACCTACTCGGTGCACCTGACCGTGACCGACAACGGCGGAGCCCAGGGCTTCGCCACGGCCGACGTACTGGTTCGCGAGGCTACGCAGCTCTCGTACACCGGCGCGACCAGCGGCGACTTCGACGACACAGCGCGCCTCTCGGCGACGCTGACCGGAGCGATAACCGGACCGATCGCCGGCGCCCTGGTCAACTTCACCATCGCGGGGGCGGGGGGGACTCAGAGCTGCGGCGCCACCACCGACGCCTCAGGAGCCGCCTCGTGCGACCTCGCGCTGACGCTGCAGTCAGGTGCGTACACCGTGACGGCGCACTTCGCCCAGACCGACAAGTTCGCAGCGGCCTCGACGTCCGCGGCATTCACCGTCAGCAAAGAAGAAACGAGCCTGACCTACACCGGTCCGCAAGCCGTAGAAGCCGGAAGCTCGGCCACCTTCTCGGCAAGCCTCGCCGAGGATGGCAAGCCGCCAATCGCCGGCCGGACGGTGACCTTCACGCTCGGCAGCGGTCCAACGAAACAAACATGTTCAGCGACCACAAACGCGACAGGCGTCGCGTCGTGCTCCATCTCGGTCGCGCAGCACCTGGGACCGAGTCCTCTAACCATCTCGTTCGGGGGCGACACGTTCTATGCGTCTGCGTCGACGACCGCGAGCGTGGTTGTGTTCGGCTTTGCTACCGGCGGGGCGTTCGTCATCGGCGACCAGGCCGGCAGCAGCGTCACGTTCTGGAGCGACCGCTGGCAGGATGCCAACACTCTCAGCGGTGGATCCGCACCTGGCGATTTCAAGGGCTTCGAGAATTCCTCGGCCGCTCCAGTTTGCCGTGTGGACTGGACGTCGAGCCCGGCGAACAGCTCCGGCCCCCCGGCATCGGTGCCCGAATACATGGCGGTCGTGGTCACGAGCCATGTCAAGAGATCCGGGGCGACCATCACGGGCGACACAGTCCACGTCGTGGTAGTTCACGTCATGCCGGGTTATGCCAACGACCCGGGCCACGCGGGAACCGGCACGGTGGTCGCGGTCATCTGTTAGGACGACCGGCGCGCAGTTGAACGGCCTGGGCGCGCCGGTCGTTTGTCTTACTTGCCGAAGCAGGGCGGGGTGTTGCTGCCCTGGATCTCGAGTTGGCCGTCTTGAGACGCGACGTCGGCTGAGAGCGTGCTGAGTCCGCTCACACCGGCGATGGTGCCGGACGCGCTGCCCCCGAGCGACCGGCTGAAGGTGTTCGTGCCCTCCTCCTGCCGATCAAGGCAGGTGAAGGTGAACTGGTCTTCTGTGGTGCTCAGCACGTTGGCGCCGGTCCAGGTCAAGTCGACCTGAATCGACGGCGGAAGGCCGCCGCCCTTACCGCCGGCGGGAAGCACCCCTGCCTGGATAGGCCCGAGTGGCTTGCCGAAGCCAGGGCACTGGTTGCCGGTGTTGAGGTTCGTGTGAAGCGACGCGTGCTGGAGACCGTCGCTGACGACGAAATCGGACGGATTGATCACGAAGCAGCCGGTGCCTCCTGTTCCGTCCGGATTGAACATCGTGAAGATGACGATCGTGCTCCTGGTCACCGTGGTGGTGCCGTCATCGGCCTCGAACGAATTGAGGCCCTGATTGACGAAGACGCTGAAGTTTGGTCCTGTAACTGGACCCTTGCCGCCGAAGAACGCGCTGGCGCTCTTGTTCGTGAAGGTGTAGCTGCCAGGTGCGAGCCCGCCACTGCCGGCTCCGAGCACTCCGACCGCAAGCGCGAGAAGGCCTGTAACCACGATTGAGAGAACAAGTACAAGACGCCGGACGAGCATGGAAATTCCTCCCATCAATACCGAGAAACCCCTTGACATGAGCGCAAGCGGACACGACTCAGACCCCGGCGACCACCTCCCTGACTATGCGTTGTCAGGAAAACGGGCCGGCGTTCAGTTGGTTACCTGACGACCCAACCGAACGCCGAGGCCCGCTGGACTATCAACTAATCGCCGCCGCTGTTTCCGTCGCCGCCACTCTTGCTCTGACCGCCGTCGCCGTCTTCGTCGCTGTGGCTTCCAGTCCCTGACTTGGTTGTCGAAGTCGTGGAGACGTTGCTCGTCTTGGTCGGCTTCGAGGTTGTCTTGACCGGGGCGGTGTCGGAATCGTGCTCCGACGCCTCAGCTCCTTCCGCTGCTTCCGCAGCATCCTTGTCAGCGTCGCCGATCTCGTCGTTGTTGCACTCGTCCTGTGCGTCATTGTCGCCCTGCTCGTCGTTGTCGCCCTGCTCGTTGCTATAGCCATAGCCGCACTGGTTCTCGTCGCGGAGGCTGCTGTTCGCACCAGCCCCAACCACGAACGAAGCGACGAGGACAAAAGCGACTACCAGCGCTGGGATCAGTCGACGGATGTCATTCCATCGCATAGGCCTTACCCCCGGGAATTGGTAACGGACGCCTGTCGAGATTAACAAATCCCTTAAGGAAGTGGGCTCCTCGATTGGTCGCAGCGGCAATACCGTGCTTGGTTTTCCTCGATTAGACGAGCGAGAATCGGGACCAATTGACCGCCGTCAATGCATAGCTGACGTTCAATCGATAGCCCCGGCGCTCAACAACTATTTACCAAACTCTGTGGAAGCGATCGTCCATCTGAACTCAAGCGCCACCACATTCGGTTTGACATGTGGCCCCGTTTGGCTATAGCGTCGCTTCAGAGGAAGGGTTAGTGCCAGCGGCTACTGACACAACTGGAGCTAACCATGCGACTGACAGGGGGAGCGGTACGGAGACTCATTCCCGCGGCAGCGGTCGCCGCGGTGTTGGTCGCGTCATATGCGGCGCCAGCGTCGCTTGCTTCAAGCACCAACAACTGCGGCGTCAAGGGATACGGCTATCACGACCATGGCAAGCCTTGCCCGAATCGACCATTCCCGGGTCATGGCAAGGGCGTGATCAGAATCGCCACACAGTTCGGTACGACTCTTTCAGTAACCAGCAACTCAGGTAACGGCCACCAGGAGACGACCGCGCCGAGCACATCGATGGCGGCATCAACAACTGAAGCTCCTGGTGCACCGGAATCCTCCGCATTTGCCTCCAAGAGCCATGGGCACGCGCACAGCAAGAGCAACGATCGGGGACTCAGTCGCTCAGCTAGTTAGCCCGCGAACTTCCTGGAGCAATGTGGCTTGCCTGGAGAGCGAGGATTATTTCCGCCTGTGCGACATGAACAATGTGGTCCGGATCCCGGTATGAAGCACAGAGCCCGGTGACGTCGCTGAGCGTCGTCATCTAATCCGATACGCTCGCCCGTCAATAGTGGACATACAGGATCGCTGTCGAGTACCGGTGCGATACGTCATCGTAAAAAGTGGCGATCAGATCGACCTTCCGGGGTTGCTCCCCTCGCTGGGGCGCCACAGCTCGCAACGCCGATAAGTCCCGATCGATTAATCCGGCGTGAATGCAACCATTCTGCTGCTGTACGTCGGGATCCTCGCGAACTACGAACACGCGGGGAAGCTGCGTGTAATGCAGGACATTGAATGGAAGGTCATAACAGGCAAGGATCTGCTCGGCTGCGTCCAGACGATAAACAGAAAAGTACTGCAGCATGATGTTGCGTTGGTAGCCTGCGTGAATGGTCACCGCGTCACGTTCGAGATGATGCTCGCGAAGAATCGGATAGATCTGGTCATACCCAGTCTCGAACGCAAATGCGTAACGGTCGTTGTACGAACCGAAATAGATCAGGCTGAAGGCGATGACCTGGATCGTCAAGCCGGCCGCGAGCAGGGTGGCAAGGCCGGCCCTCGGGCGCCAACCCTTAACCTGGCGAATGGCCAACACGGCTGATGCTACGAGAAGGGCCCAAATGACCGATCCCGTGATTCCCCGAACTCCGTTTGGCGCCGCGTCGTAGTAGGTAACGGCGTCCGGAATCGGGTACAACGCGAGCCATGAGAGCAGGAGCTTATCTACGACGTCTCGTCGAAGCAGAGCCAGCGCGACGCCGATCCAACCAACGACCCCAAGCGCCCATCCAAGGTCGCCCATCTGTTGAATAGACCAACGGACGATTGGGTCGCCTTGGACGATCGTGAAGTTCAGGCTCTGATACGACAACCAGCGAGTGAGGAATTCCCTAACCAGGTCGCCAGGACTCAACTGATGATTCCAAAGCAGCTCGTTCTGGATGACTTCGTTCTGACCAACTATGGCTGCATTGGTTGACGTGAGATGCTCAGCGACATAAGGGGTTAGCAAGACTATCGTCATCGCTGCTACGCCTATCGCTCGCAACCAACCAAATCTGATCAGCTGCGCTCGCCCCAGAACCAGGAGAGTCCCACCTAATAATGGCGTCGAAACAATTGCAACCGGGTAAATGTAGATCGCGCCAACTCCGGCCGCCGCGGCACCAACGGCGTTGAGAAGGGACCTCTTTCTCAGTGCTCGAAGACCAAGCAGTAATGCCAACGAAGTTAGGAACACGTACTCACTGGCTGGGTAGAAGATCCGGCTGAAGTAGATGTGCCACGGCATGATCGCAAGGGCGGCGGCGGCTGCAATGCCCAACGCCCGATCGCCGAGTTCCGCACCGATGAGAATCACTAAGTACACAGTTCCGACCCCTAGGGCGGCGGAGATCAGACGAAGGTCTCCGATTGACGGACCGAGTGGCCCCCCGTGCAGGACAAAAGCGAACAGCCTGCCGTCGAGGAGGAGAACGATGTAAGTGAGGGTGGTAGCGGCCGAACCATCAAAGTGATGGCCGGAGACCATCACCGAATGCGCGTCAACTGCCGCGAATACCTCATCGCTGAGTGGAAGAGGCGTATCTCCTACGTGTACGAAGCGAAGAACCGCGGCGAGAATCAAGATCAACCCAACTGCGACTTGCGCACGAACGTCCCAGACCTTTTGCAGCGGGCCGGGCGCCGATCGCAGGGCTGCTTCCAACCGGTTACCCACGAGGCTAGTCGCCATTACTGCGGTGCTTGCTGGCGACCGCGCTCAACAAGACCTCATAACGTTGAGCGATTGCGCTCCACGAGAATTGCGCGACAAAGGTTTGGAATTGCTTTCGCTCCTCCTCAGTTACCGGGCCCAGTTCCAGGCAACCGGATATTGCGTCTGACAACTCTCTAGCGTTGTCCCGACTGACCAGATGGGCGAGGTGCGGATCGAGAAAATCGCCTAGTCCGCCGGCGTTGGTCGCCACTAGTCGCTTTTCGGCCGCCAATGCCTCCAGGGCGACCAAACCGAATGACTCCTCACGGGATGGGACCACCACTACGTCGGCGATCGCAAACAGGTCGGCGATACCTCTTGAATCTAGTCTGCCTGGGAACAGGACGGACACTCCCGGGCGGCACTTCTCAGCAAGGCGTGCCAGACGGGCGCCTTCGCCAGCATCTGATCCAGCAATCACACATGCGACTTGCTCCACTCTGACTTGATCAAGGGCGTTGACCAGAACATCGAAACCCTTCTCGATGGAAAGGCGCCCCGCAGCCGCGACTACCGAGACTGAAGCCGAGAGTCCAAGTTTGGTGCGAAGCAAATCGGCCTTTCGAAGATCGCTTGATGGGAGAGCTGATAACCCATTCGGGATGATCTGGATTGGATTTCGGTGAATCAGCGCCGCGGCCGCAGATTTCGACACCGCGGTTACAACCTGAGCGTTCAAAACCGAGTTAGAGGCGGCGATTCGTTGATAGATCCTGAAGGTCGTCCTTGCCATCACGTTTTGCCGGAACGGTCGTGTCGGAATGCCGTGACACGTAAAGACGTACGGAATGCGCTGTGCCATTAGTAGGCGAACTCCCAGATCAACAAACAGATGTCCATAGCCATGGACATGGGCAACCTCGGGATTCCAACTGGTGATGTCATGACGGAGATCTAACCATCCGCGCAAATTCATGGGCATCGAGGACCGTAGGTAAGCAACTCCCTTGCCCACTGGAATTAGTGGATAGCGATTGACGGAGATGCGAAGCTCAGCGCCACGAAATCTGCCGCGAATCCACGATCGCGTTGAGTCCGCGGCAGTGAACACGCGGACCTGGTGTCGAGCAGCGTATTCGTTAACAAGGGCCTGGAACACAACGCCTCCCCCGCCAATTGCGTCTGGGGGAAACTCTGGAAGCAGAACCGCAATCCTCAACTAGAGGCGAGCAACTTGCTCCATGCGTTCGTGGTCGCCGCGGCAGCATCGCGCCAGGCGATGAACATGGAGTCGATCGCGTTGGGTACTCCCGAGAGAGCGCTGAGTATTGCCGCAGACAAGGCCCCCGAGTTCAACTCAAACTCAAGACGTCCCGGGCCAAAAAGTGGGCGAAGCGCCCGACTGTAACACAGCGGAACACGCCATTGGCGCGCAAGTGCCGCAACGGCACTGACCGACACGCATTCTGTATAAGGCAGCACAATCACGTCAGCCGACTGAATCGTGGCGGCGAGAGCCTCATCCGGAACATAGCCCCTCCAGACGGCCCTTGGGCCAAGCGCCCGGACGCGCCTCTCTAACGAATCAGCCCTATCCCGATACTGTCGAGTTCGAATCCTGGGGTTGATGCCAACGCAGAATGTGAACAGTGCATCAGGCATAGCATCCGATTCGGCGACCTCGACGAGTAATTCAGGAAGCTTGTAACCCGTGAGGAAGCCAAGGCAAAGCACGCTCTTGCCGACCTGCTTCGGGACAGTCGTAGCGTCGTATGCCACTTCGCGGCTGCCGGGCTGGATGACGTTGACCCTGGCTGGATCGATGCCGTAGTCATCAATGAGCACGTGACGGAAGTAATCGTGATGGACTATGAGAAGGTCGGACGCAGCTTCGATGGCTCGATAGGAAAGTCGGAAGGCATGCCGAACGAAAGAGACAGGGCCAGGAAGCGAGTTCCGAAGCAGAAACTCGGCACTTACAGCGTTGAGCGGGACGACACCATGAACAGTGGTCACGGTCTTGAGACCGCGCTTTCGAAGCCAGAGCAGGATCGCAGTCAAGAACATCCCCTGTGGGAGGCCGCCATATAGGTTGAACTCGTGTTGCACGTGAAGAATATCTGGAGCGATCCGTCCTACCGCACGCCAGACTCGGATTGGCAAGCTCAGGTTTGGTTCCCAGAGCGGCGCGATCGTGGCAAGACCAGGCGCGCCAGTTAGTGCGCCCTTTTGAGCCAGGACTGTCACCGGCACGTTGAGGTACTCGATAAGGGCTGCCGTGTATCCTGCGACTCCGCTCTCGGGAGGCTCATCCGGCCCGCTCGGAAGAGGCGAGAGGATGGCGACCTTCACAGGCGACTGGCCGGGATCCAGGTCATAGGTCAAGACCGACAGGGAATTTATTGAAGACGGCGATTATGCAACCGATTGTGTCGCAGCCCTTATGAAGGCCGCATCAATGCTCATGCAACCTCGATACCTCGCGAATGGCCGATCGCCAGCCATGTAAAGATGCATGGCGGTATGCGCCGTATTAGTGGCAAGGTCTCGAATGAAGGATTCCTTACCTGAGAGCAGCCGGCCGCCTGCTTCTTTGACACGCGGTCGGTAGATGACGTTGCGGTACCAGATGGCTGACAGGATGAAACCACGATACTGCGCTCGTGCGACGACATATCCATTTGAGGTAACTGCGCCGACGAATTCCTTGAGGGTCATCCGACGCACGTGTCCCTCGACCTCATCCACACGTCGACACAGCGGCTGAAGCGGACCCCACACGTCCTTAAGGCTGTTGGGCATCGTTGCGTAGAGCCGACCGCCAGGCGCGAGAACGCGGCTGATCTCGCCGACTATCCGGCCGAAGTCAGCGACGTGCTCGAGGATCTCGCTACAGATGACAACGTCGAAGGAGGCAGTCGGAAAGGGGATAGGAAGCCCGTCCGAGACCACGAATTCGAGTGCTTGACCGTTTCCTAGTCGCTGGGCGAGCCGAACTGCCGCGGGCGATATGTCGAGTCCGATACCGCGAATCCGTTTGCGGGAGAGGAGCTTGCGAAGCACATAACCGTCGTAGCACCCAAAGTCGAGTACCCGGCTGCCCTCGGTCACGCGGCACCACCGCTCGATGCGATCGACTAACGAGATCATCTCCGGGTTGTCACTAGTCGGCACCTTCTCAGAGACGCGTTTGTCATAAAAGGTCGCGTCCACCAGCGACGCCCTATGCGTGCGAAGCCGGGCGACTTTCTTGAGGGCCGGGTTGTCTGCTATTGAGCTGTGTTCGCCGCCTCACGTAGTAGCGAAGGATGTGAAGACGATAGAAGATGGCAGCGGTCTCCCAGAGAATGTTCCAGGCCGCGTGGAGGTTGACGGTAGTCTCGAACTGGTATTGCAAGGTAATCGGCGCCTCGCAAATGTGACGATAGCCCAAGAACCTAGCGACAACCAGTAGCTCCAGGTCGAAAGCGAATCTCTTGATCGCCAATAAGGGGAGCGCGTTTTCCAAGACTTGCCGACGGAACAGCTTCAGTCCCGTTTGGGTGTCTCGCACATCGAGGTTGAACAGCACTCGAATCAGCAGCTGATAGACAGCGCTTTGGAAGCGCCGTAATGCCGGGTAGCTAACCTTCGAGTCGGGGTGGCGCTTGGAGCCGATCACCGCGTCGCAATGCGAACTCTCCATCAAATCCATGAAGCCCCTGATGTTGGCCGGGTCTAGCTCCATGTCTGCGTCGATGAACGTCACAAGCGCGCCCGTCGATTGCGCGACGCCGAAGCTCAGTGCGAAGCCCTTGCCCACATTCATTGGGTAGTGAAAGACCTTCACTGCTGAAGAGCCAAGCCGGCGAGCCTCGCTCGCGGTGTCATCCGTGTTGCCATCAGAGACCACGATGACTTCGTAGCCGACGTCCATCGCGTCGAGCTCGCGCAGCAAGCGCGCTAGGTTGTCGTGGATCCGGCGCCCCTCCCGGTACGCCGGGACGACTACCGAGAGCTCGATTGGCTGCTCATCCGAGGGCGTCGGAGCCGGCACGTCGGTCGGCTTGATTTCGATGATCACCGGTTTACCTGCAGTTGCTGGGCGCCAACCAGCCGCGATTCAGTCGGCGGAATCGCTGCGAGTCTCAAGCGCGCGGCACGTTGCTGCGCCAGAAACCAAATCGCGAGTCCGATCGTCAACAACGCCATCGAGGCGTTCAGGAGAAGGATGACCTGAGCCAGCGTCGCATGAAACGTGCCGATCAGGACGGGTTCCAGGACGGCGAGCGGAATCAGGATCACGAGAAATCCCGCGCGCCCGAGCGATTGAAGGGATGCCGTGAGGACAGTCGCCGCCCCGAGTAGCGTCATCCCAACTGCGTACCAGGGCAGATACGCGGCGCCGCCGGCGTACGCGGATCCTGCGAACGCCGTGATGAGCCAGGTCGAGCTGATCGAGAGTACGCTGAGCGCGAACAAGCCCCCAAGACCTACCAACAGAAGCGAACCTCCGAGCACAAATGACGTGCTGTGGCCGCGCGCCAAACGAAACACTGCCTTGGGAAACAACACTGCAGCCACTGCAGAGGCGCCCCAAAAGATGGCGCGGCCGATCGCAGCCACCACCGCATACTCGCCAGAGGCTCGCGCGGGGAAGTAGTGCTTGACCAGCAGCACATCGGCGCTCAACAGCAGCGCAATCGCCAGCGTGCTGGGGACCACGATCGCTAGGTATCTGGCAGCCGGGCGCCACCATGAAGCCTCGACATGCGTAGTGGGTTCTCGGAAAAGCAGCGCCAGGGCGATGCAATACACGGCAACTGACGCAACTGAGATTCCGGCGATCACGCCAACCGGTCCGAGCCACCATCCCAACGCGAGAGCTGAGCCAAGTTTCAACGCTGCCTGGAGGACGCTCAGGATCGAGAAAATTACAAACCGCTGCTCGCCCTGGAACACGCCCAAGAGCAAGGGCAAAGCCAATCCAGACGGTATCCCGATCGCAGCCGCGAGGATGAGTGGCGCCTCGGTGCCGAGAAAGCTCGAGATTTGACTCGATGCTGCCGCGAGAAACAATGCAATAGCGGTCCCACCGAGAAGCAAAGCGCGGTTGCCTCGACGCATCAGGGTTGCGCTCCGCGGCAGTTCTCCAATCGCTCTGTCCCGACTCGTCTCCCGCGCCATCAGCAGCGTGAATGCGCTTGCCGGTAGACCTATTAGGGTCAGAAAGGTGATGACAGCGAAGACGGCGCCATAGTCGGCGGGTTTCAACTGATGCGATGCGGCAGCCTGAAATGCGATACCGAGTACGCCCGCCGCAACTGTGCCGGTCCCAACAATGATGTTGTGGCTGAGCAACCGCTCTTCAAACAGCAGTCGCAGACTGCTTCGCCGCTCGATGCCCCCCGAGATTCTTGGCCCCATACAGTTCCTTGGCACTGGAACGAACTGTTGCCCGACCCACAAACTTGTTGAGTGCTGCCGGGGCCGGATGGTGTGAGGCGAACACTATATGACGTTTAGTCAAGTCGTGCAAAAGGCCGATTCAGTTTCGAACTCGACCCCGAGTTACGAGCTCCAGCGTGCGATTCCGTTCGTGTTCGCCGTTGTCGTCTCGTTGCTTGTGGCAGCGCCGTGGCTTGCACCAGGTTTCCTGTTCGGCACCGACTGGCCGGGTCCAAGACGGTTTGACTTCCCCTCAAACATTTCCAGCGCGATACCACTTCAGGTCGTCCTCGCCCTGATATCACGCGTTGTTGGATCGGAGTGGACCGGAAAGCTTCTTGTTTTCGCAATCGTGTTTGGCGCTGCCTGGACGGCGTTTCACGCTGCGCCCACGGCATCACTGATCGGGCGTGTCGCCGGCGCAACCTTGTTCGTATTCAACCCCTTCGTGTTCGGCCGGCTGCACTACGGTCAGCTCTACCTGCTGGCTGCGTATGCCCTACTTCCCTGGGCGGCCCATCGGCTTCGCCTCGAGCGAACGCTGCACAGCACGCGCGGCGGCCTGTGGTTTGGGGTGAGCGCTGCGCTCGTCGGAGTGTTCAGCCCGCATCTGCTTCTGGTGGTGTCCGTGCTCTGGGTCGCGACCCTGGCCGCCGACCTGCTGGCGACCAAAGACCGTCGTCGTTCCGCGCTTTCCCTGGCGGTCGCCGCCGGAACGACGTTGTTGCTCTCTTCGTACTGGCTCGTGCCGCTACTCCTGGGGCGCGGGGCAGAGGCGGGGGTGATCGCGGGCACAGGAGCGGGGCAACTCCAGGTCTACGCTGCCGTGAGCGACCGGGACTTGGGCGTTATGCCAAACCTCCTTGGGCTCTTCGGGTTCTGGGCCGAGAATTCGGGGCGATTCACATCGATGAAGGACTTCGTGCCGGCCTGGCCGCTGGCGTTGGCCATGCTGATCGCCGTCTGCACTGCCGGCGCGCTAGCGGCCCTTCGCAGGGGGGACGATCGACTCCGCGCCTGGGTCGCTGGCCTTATTGTCGCGGGTGCGGTTGGGCTGATCCTCGAGATGGGGGTTTCCAACCCCCTGACCTCCGGACTTGTGAGGTGGCTCGACTCCGTGGTGCCGCTCTATCGAGGCATGAGAGACGCGGGGAAATGGGCCGCCCTCCTTGCGCTGGTGTACTCGCAGCTCCTGTCGCTTGGCGTTAGCGCGATTCTGGACTGGATCCATCGAGCGAGGCTGCCTGCCGGCCAGGTCGACTGGCTCGCATCAACCGCGGTGGGAGTCCTGATCGCATTGCCGCTCTTCTACGGCAATGGCCTGCTGTTCGGAATGCACGGCGAGATCAAGCCCTCGGCCTATCCCGAAGGGTGGTACGCGGCGGATCGAGCTCTGGCCGCGGACCCGCATCCACATCGCACTCTGTTCCTGCCCTGGCATCTCTATATGGGCCTGTCCTTCGTCCATAACGAGAATCGGGTAATCGGCTCCCCGGCGCCGACATTCTTTACGGTCCCGGTTGTCGTCAGCAGCGACCCTGAGATAGGCGTGGCTCCCCCAGACAACCCTGACCAACGTGCGATTTCGGGTCTCGTGCGTCAGGGATCGAGTGGTGATTGGAGCCGCGTCCTGGCCGATCGCGACATCAAATACGTGCTCGTTGCGCGGGAGGTCGACTGGAAGTCGTACGACTTTCTGCATCAGACAAGTTACTTGTCTCTCGTAAGCGACTACGGCTCGATCACGCTGTATCGCAACATGCTTGTCGCGTGAAGGGAATGCCAAAATAATCGTTAAGAAATCACTACTTGACAGGCTTGCTCTGGGAAGGTTACGTTAAGTGAGGCGGTCGCGAGGGGGGCATCTGCGTCCGTCCGTGAATTCAAAAGGGGCTACCCGCTGACCACCCCTCTGAGACGTTCCCACAGGGTCCTCATACCGACCGCGGTGGTCGCAGCGGTTCTGGCTGTGTCCATGGTCGTTCCACTACGCTTGCCGGCACTTAGCCTCGCCTCGTGTGGCTATGGCTACAACTACGGCTACGGCTACGGGACGTCAGCAGTCGTAACTGGGATTTCGCCGAATAACGGCACCACTGCCGGCGGAACGAGCGTGACGATCACTGGGTGTGGGTTCACGGGCGCCACGGGGGTCAACTTCGGCTCGAATGCCGCCACTTTCACCGTCAACTCAGACACCCAGATCACCGCCACCAGCCCCAACCATGCGGCGGGTACTGTGGACGTCACGGTTGTTAACCCTCTCGGCCCGAGCGCGCCCTCGCCGGCCGACGAGTTCACCTTCCTCACGCCGGGTGCATGCGCTACAGGCGCAGTGACATCCAACATGACGGCCCCGCAGCCGCGCGGAACGACCGTCACCTTCACCGGCACATCCGGCGGGTGCACAAGCCCCGTCTACCAGTGGTGGATCTGGGGCGCTGCCACGGGCTGGCAGTTGAAGCAGGCATACAGCGCCACCAACACCTTCGCCCTGGACACGACCGGGCTCGCGCCAGGCACGTACTCGGTCGACGTGTGGATCGAGCGCAGCGGGCAGCCGGCGGGCACGTACGAGACCTTCGGCCTTGAGTCCTGGGTCGTCGGCGGGTGCCAGTCCGCGACCCTGTCGCCCAACCCCGCTCCGACGACCGGCATCATCCACTTCGCCGCGACGGCCAGCGGGACCGGCTGCACCTCGCCGCAGTTCCAGTACTGGCTGTACTCCACCGGCACCGGGTGGTTCATCAAGCAGGCCTACAGCAGCACCAGCACGCTGGATCTCGACACCGCCACGTTGGCGAACACGAATTACAGCGTCGTGGTCTGGGTGAAGCAGCCGGCCACCAGCAGCAGCACCTACGAATCGTGGGCACTCAGCCAGATTCCGAAGGGTGCCTGCGGCGCCACCACGATGTCCGCTCTCCCGAGCTCGCCGCAAAACGGTGGGTCGTCGGTCACCTTCACCGCTGTGGCCGACCCTGCGTGCGTCGGCGCTCAGTACGAGTACTTCATCTACCCGAGCCAGAATCGCGCCCCGCAGTGGACGATGCTTCGCGCCTTCAGCTCCAGCGGGGTGTTCGCCTGGGACACGACCGGCTGGCCGACGGGGACATACAGCATCGACGTGTGGGTCAAGACCACCGGCTCCACGATGCCGTACGACACCTACGGCCTGATTCAGTTCAGCATCGAAGGCACGACTTCGGCCGGCCTCAGCGCCAGCCCTGCATCGCCACACGCCTGCTGCTCCCTGGTCACGATCACGGCCACCTCGAGCGGTGTGTCCTCGCCTCAGTACCAGTTCTGGCTGTACCCCGGCAGCGGCGGCACCTGGCAGGTGATCCAGGACTGGAGCGCCAGCGCGACGGCGACATGGACGCCCGGCACCACCCGCAGCTACGCCCTGGTCGTCTACGTGCGGCAATCGGGCGCAGCGTCGGGTGACATCACCTGGGCGGAGATCAGCTACTCGGCGACCTAGCCACCAGCCGCGTTCAGGTTGGCGTGACCACCTCGTCCCAGATCTGCACGTCAGCGCCGTCAGGGTGATCGTTGACGTAATCGAAGGGCTGCACCAGCTCGCGCAGCGCGAGCTCGTAGTGGAAGGTCCCGGGCTGGGTCGCGACTCCGTGGAACGCAAACATCCGGGTTTCGCTCTTGGCCAGATCGCCGCAGTCGAATGCGGACTCTTCGGCGGCAACCACGCATCCGCCAAGGTCGGTCA
The DNA here is from genome assembly GCA_035280145.1 of Candidatus Dormiibacterota bacterium. GTDB lineage: Bacteria > Chloroflexota > Dormibacteria > Dormibacterales > Dormibacteraceae > 40CM-4-65-16. The sequence continues at coordinate 19,032 of DATEGL010000159.1, forward strand.
CATGATGCCGCTCGAACCATTTGTCGGCAGTGCGAAAAACGAGACCGAGGTGGGGGATCACCGGCCCAGTGTTGGTGACCTTCACGACGAGGTCGACCGCCTCGCCGACCTTCGCGGTCTGGCTTCCCTGAGCCTGAACCATCGCGGTCATCAGTTCGGGCGCCGAGCACATGCCGGCAGCGAGGATCAAGCTGACCAACCCAATGATCTTCACAGGTCGTCGATTCCTTAACCCAGGACCTAATCCCCAGGGCGTATTCTGGGCGACTTGCGCCGGTTGGGAACGCACGTAACGCGTCCACACCTTTGTTCGTTTCAGCTCTCGTGAGGAAAGGGGTAGTCCTCCTTTTGTCCGTCGTGGTCGTCGGCGGCTGCACCCCGAACGGGCCTCTCACACCGTCCCACAGCCCGTCGGCGCGACATACACCGACGCCTTCGCTCAGTCCCAGTCCAAGCCCGACCGAGAATCCCACCCCTTCGCCATCGCCGACTGCGCAGCCCCTCCCGGTCTCTGTGCCGGCGTGGGCGGCGCTGCACGCCTCGTGCGTGAAGCAGCCTGCAGCTCAGGAGGCGATTCTGCTGCTCCAGGGAGCTTCGACGCCAGTCCTGGCCGATGTGAGCGCTCCGAAGGCGCCGCAGACACTGTGCGGAATCAGCGGCGGCAGCTTCCAGCCTCAGCTTGTGACTCAGACGATGATCTCGTGGTACGCATCTCAGGGCTCTCCCTCGAGCGCCGGCACCAGCGTCATCGCCGTGCTGGACCTCTTCAGCGCCACCTCCACGGTCGCCGCCGCCTGGACCGGCGGAAGCTTCCTCGACGGCCTGCACGCCTGGAGCCCCGATCGTGGATTCCTCGCCTACGTCACCTCAGACGCCAGTGCCGTGACTCTCCACCTGCTGAGCGGCGGTGGGGATCGAGTCATCGCCACCATGGGCGCGGTACCGGGGCGCGGCTTCAACCCGAACGAAGACGACGCGTACCTCGCATTTTCGCCAGACGGGGCCTTCTTCGCCCTGGTCCAGACCTTCACGAGCAGCGGCGATCAGCTACAGGTGAGGCGAACGATCGACGGCAGCATTGCCTTCAGCCTGTCGCGGGCCACCATGGCGACCTGGGGCAGCACAGCGAGCCGGCTCTACTACCGGTTGCCGACCTCCAGCACCGTGCAGGTGTGGGATTCCGCCTCGGGAGTGTTGCAAGTGATCTCCCAGGCGGCCTGGATTCGCCCACGTGCCGACGCAGGCGGCGACAGCCTGGCCTACACGACACGGGACGTGACGGGGATGCCGCACACCTGGATCTACCCCCACGGCGGCAAGCCTGCTCAGCTGCCCTCCGCCCGGTCATCGCCCGTATGGCTCAACTCCACGACCTTCTTCTATGTGGAGGAGGCGGCGTGCGGATCGTCCTGCGGCATTGGGCCTCCCTGGCAGCCCGACCGGAAGACGTTCACGTACGACACGGCCGCGTCCGCAGAGTCGAGCTCAGCAATCGGCCAGGTCTATGGGGCCTGGCCGAGGCCAGGGCAGGTCTGAGGTTCGCTCAGGGATGAGATCATGACCGCGACGGACTTGGACGAAGTCACAACAGCCCCGGCGGAGCCGGTTGCGCCGCTCCCGCCAGCCCCCCTGGCGCGTTCGCCATCAGCGTGGCTTCCTGCGCTGCCATCGAGCAGGCAGCGTCTGTGGACGCTCGCCCTTGGTGCGGCGCTGCTGTTCACCGTCTTCGGCCTCGGCGTCGTGTACGTCGACGACTCGAACAACCAGGCCTCCGTGCGCTCCCTGACACTGCAGACCGAGTCGCTGACGGGACGTAACCAGATCCTCAACGACCAGCTCAAAACCACGCAGACCAACCTGACGGCCACGCTGGGCGAGCTGGCTCAGACCAAGGCGGCCCTTGAACACCCTCATCTGACCATCTGGAACGTGTCTCAGCACCTCAAGGACGCCGACTCGTACCTCGCGGGCGGGATTCCAGACACGTTCACCTACCACCTGCAGGCGACGTCGAGCGGTCCGATGTCGGTGAGCATTCTCACCCTCGAGCAGTGGGCCTCGGCAATCGACTGCGTCAATCTCGGGCGAGGCCGGACCAACTACTGCATGCACCACTCGGGGACGGTGTGGAGCCAGCTGAGCACGACCAGCGTGAACTACGACTTCCACCAGGCAGAGGGCTGCGCGGATTACATCGCGGTCTTCACGTCGGCTTCCGCGGTGACCGTCACGCCTAA
>DATEGL010000160.1:0-4811 GCA_035280145.1 Candidatus Dormiibacterota bacterium
CGATCGAATTCACAGTCGACAGCATGAGGTGGGCGATCGAGTTCCGTGCTGGCTTATCGGAAGTCGGCCGATGCACCACACGGCTGGCGGTGCGAGAGGCAACGGTTCTCAAACAGGGAAGCACCAATCCGCCGTCTCAGACGGCTGGCACAGGTACGGTCGGACCGGGAGGCGGAACAGGGGCGATCTGCCCGGCATATCCGGGCCAATGCACAAGAGGTCGAGGCCTAGCTCGAGGGAGCTTGTGCTTGGTAGGCGACGATGCGCCCGTCGCGGCGCGCAGCCAGCATGTCACTGGGCGGGTGGCCGTTCACCTGGTAGATCGGCGTACCCGGATCCAGAAACGCAGCGTCGCCATCCTTAGGGTGATAGCTCGGATCACATACGTCGCCGGCCACCTTGAACTTGACGTGCGCCACGACAGGGCCAAGATCGCTCTCCTGCAAAGTCGCCGGCGCTTCCGGTCCTGCCACGTATTGGGTTGACCCGACCTGCAGGAAGTCGACCCAATCGATCTGGACGTTGCTGCAGCCCTGGCCTGAGCCTTTGAGTTGGCAGGCACAGGCCAGCAGCAACGCCGTCACGACGATGAAACGGGCCATCAGCTAAAAGACGCCGGCAAGACGGACCGCGTAACGGAGCTAGTGGTGGTGACGCTCGACTGAACCGCTCGCGTACCTGTCCGGATCTTTGTCAAAAGCCTGCTTGCATCCGGCCGAACAGAAGTAAAAGGTGTCGTCACCTCGGAATGACCGGTACTCCGCGGTGGCCTTGTCCACTGTCATGCCGCAGACCGGATCGATCGCAGTTCCCTTGCTCTCCATACCGTCTCCTTCGCCATCATGGGCTTCATACCGACGCGTCCAGAACCGGCGCCAGGTACTTCGCCGGGTTCCTCTCAAACGCCGACTGGCAGCCGGCGGAGCAGAAGTAATGGGTAATGCCGTCGTGCTGAGAGTGGTGGCTGGCCGCCGCCGGGTCGACCACCATGCCACAGACGGGATCTCGCATCAGCTCCGCTCGCGCCTTCGCCGGCAGCGCCATCGCTCGCAGCATCTGGGGTCCTCCGCTCGTCAGGAACCGCCAGCCCAGAACCACGATCAGCGCCAGCGAGGCGAGGTCGAGGACCGTCGTGTAATTCCAGCTCGGCCTGGTCTCGAAAACATTGACCTGGAAATGGGCCGGCGCAAGGCCCAGCAGTTGAAATGCGCCACCGATCAGGAAGCCGGCGAGCGCCATCGCCGCGTAAGAGACTCCCAGTAAGTAGAGCGACATCCGCTCGCCGTAGTACTTGCGGTAGACATTGATGATGGGCAGGATGATCAGATCGGCGAAGATGAAGCTGATCACGCCGCCAAAGCTGATGCCGCCGTTCCAGAGAACCGCGGCAAGCGGCACGTTGCCGACCGAGCAAACGAAGCTGAGCATCGAGATAATCGGACCGATGAGCGGGCTCCAGAACTCGTTCAGCGCCGGGTGATTGGTGAGGAAGAAAGCCTGCCAGAAGCTGTTCGGCACCCAGACGGAGAGCGCGCCGGCGATGAGGATGCCGAGGCCGAGATCGGCATAGAGGCTGTAGAGGTCGTGATAGAAGTAGTGGGAGATCGCGGTAAAGGCGCGCCCTGAGAACAGGCGGCGCAAAAATGGACCATCGGTGATGGTCATGTCGTGGTCGCCGTGGCCCTCCATGTTCGAGCCGACGATCCCGCGGTCGGCCTGACGCCTCGCCGCATCCACCATCCGCGGCCGGAGCGTGAGCTTGAACAGGATCCAGAGGATTACGGCCATGAGCAGCCCGCCCGCGAACTCCGCCGCCAGGAACTGCCAGCCAAGCAGGATGAGAAGGATCAGGCCGAGCTCGATGACCAGGTTGGTCGACGCGAACTCGAAGATGATCGCGTTGACGAAGCTCGCCCCGCGCCGAAAGAGCGCCCGCGCCACAGCGACTGCCGCGTACGAACAGGAGGAGCTCGCGGCGCCGAAGCCGCAGGCGAGGACGAATCCCTTGAGGTCTGGCCGGCCGAGAGTCCCGGCTACCGCTCGCTTCGAGACGACGGTCTGCATCAATGCCGAAAGGAGGAAGCCGAGCGCGAGCGGCCATAGGATCTCCCAGAACATGAAGAAGGAGGCCTGGAGGGCCCGAAAGATCGCGTCGACGAGGAACACCGGCTAGCTCCGGACCAAGCGCTCGACGGCCTGGTTGAGCTCGCGCACCTTGCGCTTTCCATCGCCAGACCGAATCGCCTCGGTCACGCAGTGCTCGGTGTGGTCCGCCAGCAGCTGCAGGGCGACGCTCTCCAGCGCTGCCTTGGTGGCGTTGACCTGCGTCAGGACGTCAATGCAGTAGCGGTCGTCGTCGACCATTTTCTGGATTCCCCTGACCTGGCCTTCGATACGACGCAGTCGCGATTGGATGCTCCTCTTGTCCTTGGTGTAACCTGGCATCAATGCATCATACCGGTGGGGGGTATACGAAAGTAAGCCCTGCCTGGGTTGTGCTCCACGTGGGGGGCGTTAGATTTGCCACTGAGAAGGCGGTTGTCGAGCGCGTGCTCAGCCGTCGTGCGGGCGTCCTCTCTGTGTCAGCCAACCCGGTCGCCCAAACGGCAACGGTCTCCTTCGATCCGACCATGACCAGCGTCGCCGAGCTCAGCCGCTGGGTCGAGGAGTGCAGATACCACTGTGCCGGGCAGTCGGTCCCAGACCACATCTGCGACGCCATGGAGGAGCCCGCGGCCGTGCGCGAGCATGCCGGCCACGAGGCTCGCGCGATGTCGCCCCATGAGGAAATGGGCCACGGCGGTCATGCGGCCACGTCGATGGACGCGATGGTGCGCGACATGCGGAACCGATTCTTGGTGGCCGCGATCTTCTCAGTGCCGATCCTGCTCTGGTCTGCAATCGGGAGGCAGGTGCTTCACTTCGACGTGCCTGCTCCGTTCGGCCTGCGCGACGATTGGTTCCAACTGATCCTGAGCCTGCCAGTCATCGGCTACTCGGCCTGGATCTTCTTCGACGGCTCGGTGCGCGCCCTAAGAGCGCGAACGCTCGACATGATGGTACTGGTGGCGGTGGCGATTGCCGCCGGTTGGCTCTATTCCGTCGCCGTCACTTTGCGCGGCGGCGGCGATGTCTTCTACGAGGCCTCGACCGTCCTGGCAGCCTTCGTGCTGCTCGGTCACTGGTTTGAGATGCGTGCCCGCAGCGGTGCCAGTGACGCCATCCGCACGCTGCTAAGGCTGGCGCCGCCGCGTGCGACGGTTCTACGAGACGACCAGGAGCTCGATGTACCAACGTCCGCGGTTCAGGTGGCCGACCTCCTGTTGATCCGACCTGGGGCCAAGGTCCCGGTTGATGCTGTGGTCGAGGAGGGCACGAGCGAGGTCGACGAGTCGGTCATCACCGGCGAGAGCCTCCCGGTTTCGAAAGTCCAAGGCTCTGCGGTGATCGGCGGTTCGATCAACAAGAACGGATCTCTACGTGCCCGCGCGACGCGAGTCGGGTCGGAGACCGCACTGGCCCAGATCGTGAAAATGGTCCAGGAGGCACAGAACTCCAAGGCCCCTGGGCAGCAGCTCGCGGACCGAGCCGCGTTCTGGCTAGTGCTGGTCGCCCTAATTGGCGGCAACCTCACGCTGGTGGTCTGGCTGGTGGCGGGTCGGCCATTCGACGTCGCGATTCTCTTCGCCATCACAGTCATAGTGATCACCTGCCCCGACGCCCTTGGTCTGGCTACTCCCACCGCGATCATGGTCGGCAGCGGACTAGGTGCGAAGCGGGGGATTCTCTTTAAAAATGCCGCGGCGATCGAGAGCGCCGCTCGCGTCCAGGTCGTTGTGATGGACAAGACCGGGACGCTGACCAAAGGCGAGCCCGAGGTCACCGCGGTCCAGACGAACGGCTGGTCGCAGGACGAGCTGCTTGCACTCGCGGCCGCCGTGGAGCGCGAATCCGAGCACCCGCTGGCGAAGGCAATCGTCGATCGCGCCACCGCATCAGGCGCCTCCCTTCAACCAGCAACCGGATTCGAGAGCGTGCCAGGCCAAGGCGCCATCGCAACCGTTGACGGCCATCAAGTGGCTGTAGGCAACCTGCGCCTGATGGAGCGGGAGGGTGTAAGCCTTGATGGCCTTTCGGGAAGGCGTGATGCGATGTCGTCGGAGGGCCGCACCGTGATAATCGTCGCGATCGATCGACGGTCTGCCGGCCTCATCGCGATCAGCGATGCTCCTCGGCCAACCGCCCGGACCGCGGTGACCGCCCTGCAGCAAGATGGCATCTCAGTCGTGATGCTGAGCGGCGACAACCGCGCGACAGCGGAGCGCATCGCGCGCGAGCTCGGGATCAGCGAGGTAATCGCTGAGGTGCTCCCGGGCGACAAGGCCACAAAGATCAAGGAGTTCCAAAGCCAAGGCAAAAAAGTTGCGATGGTAGGTGACGGCGTCAACGACGCTCCTGCATTGGCGCAAGCAGACCTCGGCATCGCCATCGGCGCGGGGACAGACGTCGCCATCGAGACCGCCGATATCGTCCTGATGCGCTCTGATCCGCTGGATGTCGCCACTGCTGTGACGATCGGACGTGGCACGCTCCGCAAGATGCGCCAGAACCTCGCCTGGGCCGTCGGCTACAACACGATCGCCTTACCGATCGCGGCTGGTGTCTTCGAACCGTCGTTCGGACTCGTGCTAAGACCCGAGATTGCGGCCCTCTCAATGTCCGGCTCGAGCCTGCTTGTCGCCGTAAATGCGCTCTTGCTGAAAGCGTTGCGCCTACCCGCGGCGACAGCCGCATCGCCAATGAGCTCCGAT
>DATEGL010000161.1:0-31888 GCA_035280145.1 Candidatus Dormiibacterota bacterium
GCCAGGCCTCGTTCTTCGTCCTTAGCCAGAGCCCTTCCGCAACCAGCATCAGCAGCGGCAGTCCGACGCCAAGCACCGCGAAGACGATGTGGAAGCCAAGCGAGGTGCCCATCGTCGCGCGGGCCAGGGTCAGGTTGTCCACCGCCGAGGACTATCGTGATGCCCGGTGACGCCGAGCATCCGGCTGGGGCGAATATTCGGCATTGAGGTCGGCTTCAACTGGAGCCTGATCTTCGTGTTCTTCCTCATCGCCTGGTCGCTGGCGGCCAACACCTTGCCCGCGAGCGCGTCCGGTTACAGCCCCGCGCTGTACTGGGTGTTCGGCGTGGCGGGCGCCGTCCTCTTCTATGCGTGCCTGCTTGCTCACGAGCTCTCGCACTCGCTTGTGGCGCGGCGCTACGGGGTCAACGTCTCAGGGATCACGCTCTGGCTGTTCGGCGGTGTGTCGAGCCTCGAGGGCGAGCCGCCGAGCGCGCCCGCTGAAGCGCTCATCGCCGGCGTTGGACCGCTGACCAGCCTTGCGGTCGGCGTGATCAGCTTCGGACTGATGCTGTTGACGTCTGGCAGCGCCCTGGTCTCGGCCCTCTTCGCCTATCTCGCCTTCGTCAACGTGCTCCTCGGCCTTTTCAACCTCGTGCCGGCGTTCCCCCTCGATGGCGGCAGGCTTTTGAGCTCGCTCTTGTGGTGGCGGACCGGGAGCCGTCTGCGCGGCGTGCACAACGCGGTGCTAGTGGGGCGCGTGTTCGCCTACCTGATGATCGCCGCCGGCGTCTTCGCCCTCTTCGTCGGTTCGCCGATCAACGGCATCTGGTTTGTGTTTCTGGGCTGGTTCCTACTCTCCGCCGCCAGCCAGGAGGAGCAGGGCTCGGCCATCCGCACGCTGCTGCGAGCAGTTCCCGTGTCGGCGGCGATGAGCGCACCCGTGACCACGCTGCCCGACTGGGTGACGGTGCAGCAGTTCCTCGAGTCGGTCGCACCCAATCACAGTTTCACGACCTACCCGGTGCACGACCCCTCGGGAAAGCTGACCGGAGTGGTGCGGCTGGCAGACCTGGTCCGCATGCCTGCGGGCGACCGTGCCGTCAAGCATCTGTCCGACGTCGCGCGACCCATCGTGTCAGTGCCGGTGACGAACCCCCGCGAGGACCTGGCCGAGATGCTGCAGCGCGTCGGCGCCGGCCTCGACCAGCGAGTGCTCGTGTTCGACAACGGAGCGCTCGTCGGCATCATCTCGCCGGCCGACATCGCGAGAGTGCTCGCGGTGAGGCAGCGCCTGCCCGGCGCGCCGACCAGCTAGACCCTTACTTCTTCTCGGCCGGCCGGCGCACCGCCTTGTCGATCTCGTCGCTCAGCTCCCGGAACGTTTCCGCGAGCGCGCTGCCGAATGAGCGCGCGGTCTCCTTCGTCCGCGCCCGAACTTCGGGATCCCGCGACGCGGTCTCGAGCGATTTGAAAACCGAGTCGGCCGCCTGGCGGAGTTGTTCCAGTGAGCGGTTGAGCTCTGCCGTGTTCTTCTCGTCCGCTGCATTCCTGTACTGACGCTTCAGCTCGCCCGCGAGGTCCTGTATGTCCGCCTCGAAACGCTGCCACGCCTTCCCAGACTCTTCGTACGCCATCACGCATCCTCCTTGGGGCTTTTCGATCTCGTTCGGCGCCGGCTGACCGACGCGGCGAGCGCCGCCGCCTTGTTCGGAGCGGGCGTGCCGGGGAGGTGCAGCAGGCTCTTGACGTCGGTCACTCCCGGCACCTTGCGCACCGCCTCCTCGACCCTGAACATCTCGCCGCCGCTGTCCAGCTCGCCGCGCAGGATCACAGTCGTCCCATCGACCTCAAAGTTCAGCCGGCCGTGCGGGATGCTCCGGTCCGCGAACACCTCGCTTTCGACGCGGTCGAGCAGCGTTCGGCCGTCGGCGAACTCCTGTGGCTCGGGGGCAACCAGGTGCCGGCCGCGACCGCGCAGCGTGTGCAAGACGTATCGCGATTCACGCGCCACGCGCCGTGTCGTCGTGCGCGTGATGTGGCTCGACCGCTCGAGGACTTTGATTCTCCGGGCCTTGCCGTTGTCCGGGTCGAAGAAGTACGCACCCAGAGCAGACACCGCTGCCAGGATTCCCGCCCCTATCCACCATCGCCTGCTCATCTCATCACTGCTCCTGCACTCATCGCTTGAACGTGCCGACTATTTCACCGCTCGCCAGCACGTGGCCCTTCACCGCGTCCTCGAACGACGATTCCGACGATCCTGCCGGAAGCGAGACCTTGCCATCGAGCGCGTAGACCTTGAAGTGGTAGTGGTGAGGTGAGCCAGGCGGCGGACATGGTCCTCGGTAGCCCGTGCTGCCGAAGTCATTGCGTCCCTGCACCGCGCCGGCCGGAGCGGTCGCGCCCTCCGGAAGGTCGGCCGTCATCGGCGGCATGTTGAAGATCAACCAATGCACGAATGGCTTGCTCGGCGCGTCGGGATCGATCACGGTCAGCGCGACGCTCTGCGCACTGTCAGGCACACCGGTCCAGGTCAGCTGTGGCGACACGTCGGCGCCGCTGCATGTGTGCCGCGAAGGTATCGAGCCGCCGCTGCTGAACGCCCGGCTCGAGACGGTGATCGAGGTTGGCAAAGTGGGCTCCTCCCCACACGCTACTACCAGCGCGACGACGAGCGCCGGTAGCGGCGCTAGCGCCGCAAGACGAGCAGGTTCCACGCGATCACTCCGCACGCGACCGTGATGAGCAGACCGTGCGCCACTCGAAGCGCCTGCGATCCGGTGAATTGCGGAAGGTAAAGCGCGAAGCCGACAGTGATCGGGATGCCGGCCCATTTCCACAGAACGGCGGAGCGCCAGATCGCAATCGCAAACACCACCATGCCGGCGCCGAGCAACACGAGGCCGATGACGATCAACCAGATGCCGGGTTCGCCTCGGACGTCGGCGGCGAGCGAGACAAGCCCCGGGTTGTTCTGGCGCAGCGCCGCCTGTCCGATGGCGTGCAGACCGAACACCTCGGCGCCGTAAAAAGGCAGCGTGAGCCCGACACCGATCCAGCTCGTCACCAGCGCTATCAGCGTCAGGCGTCCGGCGCGGGTCTCCCGGAGAAGCAGATACACGCCGAGCAGCCCGAGCACGAGCAGGATGAAGGCGACAATGGCAAGCGAGTGCGATAGCACCCAGGCGTCCGAGCCGAAGGCGGCGGCGCCCTGGAGCGACTTCTCGTCGGAGAAGGGACGGATCGCCGGGTAAAGGACAAAAAGCAAACCGGCCAGCGCGAAGCACGCGCTCGTCAGCCTCGCACCTAGCGTCATCTGGTCAACAGGTGATGTGAAGGACCGCGTTGGTGCCTCGACCGGCGCTTTGCAGAAGCTCGATCGCCTTCTCCGTCCGTACCGCGGTCAGCTCGACTCCCCGCCGCTTCGCCTCGGCGACGACCTCGGTCATCACCGGCAGGGACCCTTGCGCGCCGGTGCCGATGACCAGCCGATCACATTCCCAGGGAATCTTTTCCGCGGTCGAAAGCGGCGTGTGGCCGAACCGGTCGCGGAACTGCTTCGACGGCTTCTTCTTGCGGAGCCGGACCTCGCCCCGGTCGATCACGACATCCCGGTCGTAGGTCTCCCCTTCGATGCGGATGCTGCCGAAGGAGAACCTGTCTATGCGCACAGGTTCAGGGTAGGCCGCCTGCCGGCGCGGGTGAGGACGGATGTCCTCCCCCGCGGTAGCCCCACCTCCCACACCCAACGTTGAGAGGCGTCTGGTAGGCCGCGATGGGAGACGGCCGGAGTGAATCCGGCCTGCCGCTCGCCCTCGTCTTCATGGCGCGGGTGAGGACGGCTGTCCTCCCCCGCGGAACCCCCACCTCCCACACCCCACGCTGGGAGGCGTCTGGTAAGCCGCGATGGGAGACGGCCGGAGTAAATCCGGCCTGCCGCTCGCCCTCGTCTTCATAGCGCGGGTGAGGACGGCTATCCTCCCCCGCGGAACCCCCACCTCCCACACCCAACGCTGGGAGGCGTCTGGTAAGCCGCGATGGGAGACGGCCGGAGTGAATCCGGCCTGCCGGTCGCCCTCGTCTTAGGAGAGCTGCCAAAATGGCCGGTCCAGATGCAATATTCCCTATAACTTTGGAGTTGCAGTAACTATAATGGCCTCAAAAGTTGTAGGAGGTGGTGAAATGAACTCGATTGGTGTTCGCAGGTGGTGGGCTCTGGCGGCCCTCGTTCTGGGGGTCTTGGCGGTCGGCCTCGACGTGACCGTGCTCAGCGTGGCCCTGCCGACGTTGGCGGTGGCGCTCAAGGCCTCCGAGTCGGATCTCCAGTGGTTCTCGTCGGCGTACGCGTTGGTGCTGGCGGCTGTGATGCTCCCCGCCGGGGTGCTCGGCGATCGCTTCGGTCGCAAGCGGATCCTGCTGGCGTCGCTCGTGCTCTTTGGCGCCGGCTCGATCGCATGCGCGTACTCAGTCAACCCCGGCCAGTTCATCGCCAGTCGGGTCGTGCTCGGGGCGGCCGGCGGAGCGATCGTGGTGATGGCGCTTTCGGTCCTGACGGTCCTCTTCTCCGAGGAGGAGCGCCCGCGCGCGGTCGGCATCTGGGCTGCGGCCAACTTCATCGCCCTCCCGGCTGGACCCATCTTCGGCGGCTGGCTCCTCACCAACTTCTGGTGGGGATGGATCTTCGTGATGAACCTGCCGGTCGCGGTGCTCGGCATGGTCGCGGTGCTGACTCTCGTGCCCGAGTCGCGCGCAGAAGAAAAGCCTGCTCTCGACCCGCTCGGCATGCTGCTCGCCAGCGGGGGCCTCGCCGCAGTGACCTACGGCCTTATCGAGCTCGGTCGCAACGGCTGGACCGATCCACGCTCACTGGCCGTGCTCGGTGCCGGCATCGCAGTCGTCGCCGGATTCTTCCTCTGGGAGCGCTTCCTCACCGTGCGCCCCGGCGGCCGGCCGCTCATCGACCTGACGCTGTTTCAGTCACGCGGCTTCACCTGGGGCGTCATCCTGGCCGCGCTTGGCGGCATGGCTTTGATCGGCATGGTGTTCACGCTCCCTCAGTACTCGCAGGGCGTGCTCGGCCTCGATCCCGAAGGCTCGGGCGTCCGGCTGCTGCCGGTCATCGCCGGGCTCATTGCCGGCGCGGTCCCGGCCGACCGGCTCGCCGAAAGAATCGGCGCGAAGTTCACAGTGGCGGCGGGCTTCGCCGTCACCACGGCCGGGCTTGCGCTCGCCTCGTTCACCACGCTCGACTCGACCGCCACTTTCGTCATCACGTGGCAGGTCATCATCGGCTTCGGCATGGGCATTGGGTTTGCGACTGCGGCCTCGGCCGCCCTGAAGGCGATCCCCGAGCACCAGAGTGGCGTGGCTTCAGCGCTTCTGCAGGCGATGCAGAAGGTTGGGGCTCCATTCGGCTCCGCCATCCTGGGCAGCGTGCTGGTGACCGTCTACCAGTCGAACCTCAACCTCACCGGTGTGCCGCCCGGCCTTGCGCCCATCGTGAAGCAGAGCATCTTCGCGGGCATCGCTGTCGCGCAGAGGCTGCACTCGGCCGCGCTCCTGGAATCGGTGCGGTCCGCATTCGTCCAGGGGATGGACGTTGCGATGCTCATCTCCGCAGGCATTGCCGCGATTGCTACATTGCTTGCGTTGGTGTTTCTGCCGGGCCGAACGAAGGTCGCAGTGCCCGCTGACGAGCGCACTGTGCAGGAGGTTGCGTGAGCGTCGGCTTACGTGAGCGCAAGAAGCTCAAGACCAGGACCTCCATCCAGAAAGAGGCAATGCGCCTCTTTCTGGCCAGAGGTTTCGACGAGACCACTATCGAGGACATCGCCGAAGCGGTGGAAATCTCACCGAGCACGTTCTTCAACTACTTTCCGAGCAAAGAGGCGGTCGTGTTTCAAGACGACCTCGACCCTCTCATCGTCGAAGCGTTCAACGCGCAGCCGCCGGACATGAACCCGATCGCGGCGCTGCGCACTGCCATGACCGAGGTCTTTGGAAAACTTCCAGCAGACGTCAATTCCCTGACGCGAGAGCGGATGCAGCTCGTCATCTCGACGCCGGCGCTGCGAGCCGCCACGGTGAACGAGTTTGCGGACCTCGTCGACCAGATCGCGACGCTGATCGCGCACAGGTCGGGGCGCAGCCCCAAGGACTTCGCCGTGCGTAATCTCTCCGGTGCGCTGCTCGGCGTGATGATCGCGTCCTACTTCAGCGCCGCCGAGGATCCGGAGGCCGACCTCTTCGCCGTGATCGACAAATCGATGCGTCATCTCGAGGCCGGCCTTCCCCTCGCCTGGCCGCCCGCGGAGCGCCACTGAGCCGAGAGTCCGCCGGCCTGCTGCTTTATCGGCGGCGAGGCGACCTTCTCGAAGTCCTGCTCGTGCATCCTGGGGGGCCGCTGTGGAAACGGAAGGACGAGGGCGCCTGGTCCATCCCCAAAGGCGAGATCGAGTCAGGCGAGACGCCCATCGAGGTGGCGCGGCGCGAGTTTACGGAAGAGCTCGGGCAGCCTCCGCCCAATGGTGCGCCCACGAGTCTCGGGTCGGTCCGCCAGGCAAGCGGGAAGGTGGTGCACGGCTGGGCGCTTCCAGGCGACCTGGACGCACGGAACATCACGAGCTCGACCTTCGAGATGGACTGGCCACCCCGCTCGGGTCGCAGAGCCTCCTTCCCGGAAGTCGACCGGGCCGAGTGGTTCGACCTCGAGACTGGAGGCCGCAAGGTCAATCCAGCGCAGAAGGCATTCCTCGACCGTCTTGAGAAGGTGCTCGCGGGCGAGCGGTAGGCGCAGCCCGCCCGCGAGTTTCGATTGGTCTAGCTGACGGCCGTCAGGGCATTCACGCGCCGGTGGTCGAAACCACGAGTTGTGGCCGATGTCGCCCTGGCACTGCTGCGACGCGCCGTTGTTCACCGATGGGGACGACGCGTACTCACGCTTGAGCCTATCAAGGCAACGCGGAAGAAAGGCTGAGCGATTCGTGTTCCTACGTGTGACATGGGCGACGTTCGAAGTGAGACGCTGGGCGAGACAGACCTCGACCACGCGCGGCAGTGGTTGTCTCGTCATCGTGGCCACGTCCTCGAGCTGGATCGAACGCGCCAGCTCGAGCTGGGAGTCCCGATCACGGGGGCAGGGGCTGTTATGGTCGCCGTCACCCTGCAGACCGACGCCGACCGCACGCCGGATCTCGGGGGCGTGGTCCGGGCTCTTGCCAGCCCGTCTCAAGGCCAGCCGGTCCGGCTCGTGTTCGAAGGCCGATCCCCGGCCCGACTTCCACGTGCTGACGCTCAGGCGGCCGCGTCCGAGCTTCTGACGACGATTTCGGTGCTCATAGCCGAGACGAACCGATAGCCGACGTCGCCTAGCCTTTCGGTGGCAAGAGCGGCCTCCTGATCGACGACCCGCACGACCTTGTGGCTTTCGGCGCCGCGGTGGCAGACCTGCTGAATGACCCTGCGCGTGCTCGCCAGCTGGGCGATGAGGCCCACACCAGAATCGGACGCAATTTCATCTCTCCCCGCTACCTGATCGAGCAGGCTCGGCTGATACGCACGGTGCTCGCGGACTAGTGGGAATCCGCTTCCTGCGCCAGAGCGACCTGCCCGAAGACGTCATCACGCGCGACTTCGTCGGCGAGGAGCACGGCGGGATCGGCGCGTGCGTGATCTTCGTCGACGCCGGGCCTGGGCAGGGACCGCGCCTGCACCGGCATCCCTATGTGGAGATTCTGATCGTGATCGAAGGCACGGCCATGTTCGACGACGGGTCGTCGAAGCGAGAGGTGCACGCGGGCGAGATGGCCGTCGTCGATGCCAACCAGCCGCACGGATTCGTCAACACGGGCCAGTCGCGCCTGAGGCAGATCGACATCCACCTCAGCCCTCGGTTCATAACCGAGTGGCTGGCATAGTTTGCCGATGGCCAGGACCGATCCCCATGACCCTGGCGTCGACGCCGCCCGCGGGCGGTCTGACGACGCGGGCGACTCGGCTCACGCACCGATAATGGTCGCGAAGGGCAAGGTCCGATTCGGCACCGCGAGCTGGACCGACCCGACGATGACCGCGCCTGGCGTTTTCTATCCGAGAGGCGCCGGCACGGCGGAGGAGAGGCTGCGTTTCTACGCGAGCCAGTTCTCCGTGGTCGAGGTCGACGCGACCTACTACGCCCTGCCCATCAAGCGCACCGCTGAGACATGGGTCGAGCGAACGCCAAAGGACTTCGTCTTCGACATCAAAGCCCATGCGCTGATGACCGGCCAGCCCACCGAGGTGACCCGGCTGCCCAGGGCGATCAAGGAGGAGCTTTCGACCGAGCTGAAGGACAAGAAGCGCATCTACCGCAAGGACATGCCCGCCGAGCTGATGGATGCCGTGTACAAGAGCTTTCGCGAGGCGCTCGAGCCGCTCATACAGGCAGGCAAGCTCGGTGCTGTCTTCGTCCAGTTTCCAAAGTGGGTCTTCCCGTCGAATGAGGCGCGCGAGATGATCCTTGAGACTCGCACCCGCCTCGAGCTTCCGATCGCGGTCGAGTTCCGCCACGGCAGCTGGTTCAACGAGAAGAATGCTGAGCGCACAGTCCGCTTCCTCCAGGACAACAAGATCCCTTACGTGGCGGTCGACGAGCCGCAGGGTTTCAAGAGCTCAGTGCCGCCTGTCGTGTTTCCGACCAACGACGAGCTGGCGGTGTTTCGCTTCCACGGTCGAAACCAGAAGACCTGGGAGGCGAAGGACGTCACGCCGGCGGAGCGGTTCCGGTACCTCTACGACGAGGACGAGCTGGCCGACTGGACGCCGAAGATCGCGGGTATCGCGAAAAGCACGAAACAGACGCACGTGGTCTACAACAACTGTTTTTCGAACTACGGGACGACCAACGCGCGGGAGGCAGCGCGACTTTTGGCGGAGATGCAGGCCTAGTCCTACCCGGCTTTGCCATCCATGTTGTTCCGGCACCACGCCTCGAGCGCGGCGCCGTCACGCCACGCCTGCGCCACGCGTTCCTTCGCCTTCGGGGTCGCGATCCACGGACCAGCAGGCCATCGCTTCCAGTAGATCAGCCGCTTGTGCCGGAGCAGGTCCGCCCGAGGATGGTCCTGCGGGTAAGGACGCGGAACGCGCTTGAGCTCCTGCCCTTCGACGTCGTAACCCTTCTTCCGCAGCTCGTCGACGATCGCGACCAGCTGCTTGCCTGAGCGGTCGGCCGCCACAGCCGCGCGCAGCCTCTTCAGCTGCGCGTCCTCGACGATGTAGCGCCCGCCAGCGGCGACGAGCCCCTCAGCGTCCAGGGCCAGGTAGCCGCCTCGCTCGACGTCGGCGTAGATGTTCAGCTTGTAGGGCGACTTGTCGGCCGAGAAACGAATGTCGCGGTTTGGGCGCGAGACACGATGCGGGGGACCGAACTCGGCCTCGAGGTCGGCCAGCAGCGCTACGAGTGGCGCCTTGATCTCCTCCTCGTACTGCCGGCGGTGCGCCTCGAAATAGGGCTTGTTGTTGTTGGCTCGGAGACCGAGAAAGAAGCCCTTGAAGTCACCTTTAAAACCCGCGAACCTTCCTCGCTCGGCCACGCCTATACATATATAGGAAAGGACGATGGTGGGGCCGCGCGGGCGACCCACCCCAAAGACTTAGCCGGCGGGAAGGCTGAACCAGAAGCGCGTGGAGCGATCGCTGGATTCGGCGCCGACCACCCCTCCGGACGCCTCGACGAGCTGTTTGACGATCGCGAGCCCAATACCGGCGCCACCGCGCGCCGCGTCGCGCGATTTCTCGACTCGATAGAACCGATCGAAGACGTGCGGCAGGTCTTCCGCTGGAATCCCGTCGCCGGAATTGGTGATCGCGACCATGACCTGAGAACGGCGCGGCTCCGCCCGAATCACGGCCCGGCCGCCCGCCGGCGTGTAGCGGGAGGCGTTCTGCAAAAGGTTCGCGAGCACCTGGGCGACGCCGTCGGGCTCCGCTCGCACGAGAAGGCGCTCAGGGACCTCGACCTCGACCGCGATGCTCTTGGCGTCGAAGGCCGGGCGGGCGACTTCGAGCGCCGAGCGGAGGGCTTGCGAAACGTCGACGTCCTTGCGGATCACCTCGCGTTCGGGTCGCTCGTTGTCGGCGAGCGCGTCGAGCGACCTCGAGAGGCGGACCAGGCGCTGCGCCTCTTCGTGGAGCGAGCGGAATTGCTCGGGCGTGGGCGCGATGACTCCATCGCGCAGCGCCTCGAGATACCCCTGCAGGTTGGTAAGCGGAGTGCGCAGCTCGTGGGCGGCGTTGGCGATGAAATCTCTCCGCTCGCGCTCGTGCTCGGCCAGGCTGCGAGCCATGCGGTTGAAAGAATCGGCGAGCGACGCCAGCTCCTGGGGTCCGCCGGTCCTGACTTGAGCGTCGTAGTCGCCGGCCGCGATGCGCTCGGCCGCCATCGCCATGCGGCGGAGCGGTCGAGTCAACCGCGCCGCGAGGATGATGGCAAGAACGACGCTGATCGCGAACGCGATCACGACCGCGACCAGGAATATCGTGGCCACGCCCCGGTCGAACATGTCGTGCGCCTCGGCGGCGGGGGCTCCGGCCTGGGTCATCAGGCGGCTGAACGTCGACTGAGCCACGCCAAGCACACCGACCGCGATGATCGCGATCGCGATGACGGCAACCAGGAGCGACACCAGCGTGATGCCGGTCGCCAGGCTGCCCAGCCTCCGCATCGTCAGGCCACCGCGCGGTAGCCCAGCCCGCGCACGGTCACGATGTAGCGCGGGGCCGTGACATCCTCGCTCAGCTTGTCGCGCAGCCTACCGATGTGCACGTCGATGGTGCGCTCCAGCGCGTCACCCTCGGACACGCCATAGAGCGCGTCGAGCAGCGCCTGGCGGGTCAGGACCCTGCCATGGGCCTGAACCAGCGCGACGAGCAGGCGGAACTCCGATGGCGTGAGCGACAGCGCGCGTCCTTCGCGACGCACTTCGACCCGGTCGAGGTCGATTCTCAGGTCGGCGTACTCGAGCACGCCGCGTCGGGCCTGGGCCGCGTTCTGCTCGCGGGCCCGGCGCAGGACTGCCTTCACGCGTACGACGAGCTCGGCAGGCGAGAACGGTTTTGGCAGGTAGTCGTCGGCGCCCTCGTGGATCCCGTAGACACGGTCGGCAACGGCGCCGCGCGCGGACACCATGACGATGGGCACGCTCGAGCGCTCGCGGATGATGCGCATGAGCGCAAGTCCGTCGAGCTCAGGAAGCATCAGGTCGAGGACGATCAGGCCGGGTTGCTGCTCGCCGAAGGAGCGAAGTGCTGCAGCGCCATCCTGGGCCGTGAGGACGCGATAACCTTCGCGCTCGAGGTACGTTCTGACGAGGTTGACGATCTTGGGGTCGTCATCCACCACCAGGATCGGAGCGGCGTTCGCGGCCATCCCGGCAACGTTAGGCCGTCAGTGTGACGGCGGTTTGAAGGTCGGTCGCCAAGCCTTAAGCACCGGCGCCCCACAGAACAGCCACTTCCTTTATCTCGCTTAACCCACCTTTCCGTAAGTAGGAGATGCCCGATAGCTCCGGACGGCGGTGCAAGTTGCAGCTGAATCGGCTTACGCGCACTGGGCCACTACCTGCCGGCGCCGGTGGCTCTCGACCTGATCGAGCGCGTCATCGGCTTTCACGCATCACTTGATCGAATTCAGCGAAGTAGGTCTGGACCTCGGGCAGGTTGAACCGGCGCAGGATCGAGCTTGCCGGCTCTCGCTGGAGGAGGAAGGCGAAGCTGCGCGCGACGAGGTCCTCCGCGTCTGACTGGCCCCTGCCGCTGGCCCAGCGGTCCAGGTCGGTCCCGCTGACGGACACGGTGTGGGCGGTCCGCCGGCCGACCTCCTCGACCTGGACCTGGCAGAGCCAGCCCTCGCCGTCGGGCGCGCAGCGAACGTCAATCAAGGCACGGGCAGTCTAGGTGACGGGTCCGGGGCGTTCCCAGGAACCGCACGAGTTTATGCGAGTTACTTAACAGACCGCCGGGGGCCCGAACGATAATTTCTGGAGCGTGTCTGGGAGCCTGGCATGGAACGAGCTCCCCAGCGCCGTTGTGGTCTACGACGCCGCTGGCCGGGTCACCGACGCCAACGCATCAGCCCGCCGCCTGCTTGGAATGGACGCGAGCAGCCTCATCGGCAGCTCGGCGCACCTGGCGGAGTGGCTCGTGACTGATGCCGACGACGGCCCGGTCTCGGTCCATCCGGTGACCGCGGCGCTCAAGAGCCGTCAGGCGGTGCGTGGCGCTCTCGCGCGAATCACCCGTCCCGATGGGACCGATATCTGGACCCAGGTCGACGCCGTCCCGGAGCTCGACGCCGCGGGTGAAGTGACGACGGTGGTCGCAACTCTTGCCGATGTCACGCACCTCATCGCGCGAAGCAGGATGTCAGCTCGAAGCCGTGGGGACCACATCGTCGACGAGATCACCGACCGTCTTGCCCATGAGCCGCTCGACCCCCATGGAATCCTCAGCACGGTCACGAATGCGCTGAGCAAGCTTCGGCCAGGCATCTGGGT
This sequence comes from Candidatus Dormiibacterota bacterium, assembly GCA_035280145.1. Lineage (GTDB taxonomy): Bacteria > Chloroflexota > Dormibacteria > Dormibacterales > Dormibacteraceae > 40CM-4-65-16. The sequence goes on from DATEGL010000161.1 coordinate 12,516, forward strand.
CGCCTCCCTGATGACCAAGGATCCAAACATGATGCGGGTCATCGCTAGCGACGACTCCGACCCGATGGTCGGACGCTACATCGATGCGATGCAGCTGTCCGGCGCGGTGACGACCACGCCGATCTCGACGGGCGTCATCGAGTCTGGTCAGCCGCTGTTGATCCCGACCATCGCGCTCGACCAGCTGCTCGACGGCTTGCTGAACGACGAGGTACGCGAGTATCTGCGCGCGCATCCATCGCCTATCACCGAAGCCCGCCTTGGCGTGCTCATAGTGCCGATGCGGGCTCGAGGGGCGCCAATCGGCACTCTTGGCATTTTCGAGCGCCAGAGCTCCAACCCGCTGACCGAAAAAGATGCGGTGTGGCTGCAGGCGGTCGCCGACCGGACCGCGGCCGCCGTCGAGAATGCGCAGCTCTATGACGACGCGGTGAAGCGCCTCGAACGCCTCAGTGCGCTTCAGAGCGTGAGCCTGGCGATCTCGGCCAGCCCCGATCTCAGGCTGACTCTGAAGATCATCCTCGACCACGTCATCGCGCAGCTGGCCATTGACGCGGCCGATGTACTTCTGCTCGATGAGACGGACAACATGCTCGCGCTCGCGGCCAGCTCAGGATTCCTCGCCACGGCCGTGCCCGAATACCGGCTGCCGGTCGACGAGAGCCTCCCCGGCAGGGTGATTTCGAGCCGGCGCATCGAAACGGTCAACGCGTTGGGCGCCTTCTCGCAGTTCCGGCGGCGTTCGCTCTTTGCGCGCGAGGGGTTCAAGGCCTACGGCGCGGTGCCGCTCATGACCAGGGGCAAGCTGCTCGGGGCGCTCGAGATCTTTCACCGGTCACCGCTGTCACCCGACGAGGAGTGGGTCTCGTTCCTCGACGCACTCGGCAGCGTGGCGGCGGTCGCGATCGACAACGCTGCGATGCAGGAGCGGTTGCGCAGGATGCAGACGTGGCCGGCGCCACGTCGAACCCCGGCGCCGCCACCCTCGCTGAGCAAGCTGGAGGTCCAGATCCTCCACCTCATGGTCGAGGGCCTCACCAACCGGGAGATCGCCGCCCAGGTCCACCTCAGTCAGAACACGATCAAGTTCCACGTCCGCCAGATCCTTCAGAAGACCGGAGCTTCGAACCGGACCGAGCTCGCCCACCAGGCGGCCAAGGAAGGATGGCTTTAATCGATTGGATTAACAAAACTACCCGGGTGGGTAGTGAATTCGCCCTTCTGAGAGTGAGCCGCTAAGCCGTCACTTCTTACGCTCGCCCCTACAAGGGACGCGGGAGTTGGTCAACACGGAAATAGCCTGGGGGTGGGGTGCTGGAGATGCCCCGCGCCCACCCCGAAGTGCCCTCATCCGCAGGCGCACCGAATGACCATCCACGAAGGCATGGCGATCGGCGCGTACCGCCTGGTCGAGCGGATTGGCCGCGGCGGCATGGCGACCGTATACCGCGCCTATCACCCGGGCCTCGACCGCTACGTCGCCATCAAGGTCATGCCTGAGTTCTTCGCGGACGACCCCGTATACCGGGAGCGGTTCCAGCAGGAGGCTCGATCGGTCGCCCGGCTGAAGCATCCGAACATCCTCGATGTCTTCGACTTCGGCTACGAAGACGGCGTCGCCTACCTGGTCCTCGAGCTCCTCGATGGCGGCACGCTGGCGGAGCGGATCGGGCGGCCGATGGACCTTCGCGACGTGGTGAAGATGCTCGAGCCGCTCGCCGGCGCCCTGGACCATGCTCACGCGCACGGCGTCCTCCACCGCGACATCAAGCCATCGAACATCCTGCTCCAGAAAGACGGCACCCCCGTCCTAGCCGACTTCGGGCTGGCGAGGTTGGCCGACAACCTGCGCCGCCTGACCAGCTCGGGCACGGTGATGGGGACGCCGGAGTACATGTCGCCGGAGCAGGCTTCCGACGAACCGATCGGCCCTGCCTCCGACCTCTACGCGTTTGCGGTGATCGCCTACGAGATGCTGACTGGACGGGTGCCGTTTGGCGCCGAGACGCCGGCTGCGGTCCTGCTCTCGCACGTAACGAAGCCGATGCCCGCCGCCCGCGAGCTGAAAGGCGAGCTGTCGGCGCACGTCGAGGAGGTGCTGCGCCGCGCGCTCGCCAAGAGCCCTCAGGACCGCTACATGTCGGCGACCGCCTTCGTCAATGCGCTGAAGCCGGCTGCATGGCCCACTTCCCAGGTCGACACCCCGACTTCGGCGGTCGCGACCACCCGGCGCATCGTCCGGCCAGAGCACACGCCCCTGGTGCTCGTCGTCGACGATGGCGCGGCCAACCGGGAGCTGATCGAGGCGTGCCTCGCCGGCGTCGAATGTGACGTACGCAGGGCCGAGGACGGCTTCGCCGCCCTCAAGTCGATCCAGGCTTCTCGTCCCGACCTCGTGCTGCTCGACGTGCAGATGCCCGGCCTGGACGGTTATGAGGTGTGCCGGCGAATCAAGAACGACTCCGCGACACGGCTGATCCCCGTCGTGATGCTTACGTCGCTCGACCGCACGTCCGACCGGGTCCAGGCGCTCGAGGTCGGCGCGGATGACTACATGACCAAGCCCGTCGACCGGGTGGAGCTCGTCGCTCGTGTGCGTTCGGCACTCAGGCTGAAGGCGGTCTACGACTCGCTGGACAGCGCCGAGCAGGTCATCTTCGCGCTCGCTTCGGCAGTGGAGGCCAAGGACCCGTTCACCGAGGCCCACACTCAGCGAGTTGCCGAGTCGGCGCGCGCGATAGGCGCCCGCCTCGGACTGCCACCCGCTGACCTCGACGCGCTTTACCGCGGCGGCCTCCTGCACGACATCGGCAAGATCGGCATCCCTGACGCAATCCTGCTGAAGCCGGGTCCGCTGAACATCCAGGAGCGGGCTCGAATGCAGCGCCACCCGCTCATCGGTGAGAACATCGTCGCGCCGCTGCGATCCGGAGCCTCCCTACTACCGATCATCCGCCACCACCACGAACACTTCGACGGGGGCGGCTATCCCGACCGGCTGGCCGGCTCCACGATTCCGCAGCTTGCCCGCGTCGTCGCCGTGTGCGACGCGTTCGACGCTCTCGTCAACGACCGGCCATACCGGCAGCGCAGGTCGACCGAGGAGGCGCTTGCCACGCTGACCGCCGGCGCCGGCGAGCAATGGGACCCGGAGGTGGTGAGCGCCTTCGTCAACGAGGTTCCATCCCTCACCTCGCTGGGTGCGGCATGAAGGACTTTCTCGCCATCCTTCAGGACGCGGTCGCGCTCGCGTTCGTTGCGCTCGGGGTGGCTGTGGCCATCAACTGGTTCAAGCGCCGCGATCGCTCGACGGGATTCCTCGCCCTCGCCATCGTCCTGCTCGCGACCGTGATCGGCGTCGGGCGCCTGCAAACGCACCTCCACCTGACTGTTCCCGGTCTGGCCCAGATGGAGCTCGTCGCCTTCGCCGGCACCGCGTACGCGCTCCTGCGGTACCGTGACTCTTTGATTCCCCTCCCTCGGCGCTGGCACGTCGTCGCGATCGTGTCGTTGGCGGCTGCCAGCGTCCTTCTCCTCGTCGCGGAGGCGCTGTCGATCCCCAATCCAGCGCTGACTGCGATCGCCTTCGCGTGGGTCGTCATCTGGCTCGCCTGCATCGCTGAGCCCATCCTCCGGTTCTGGCTGGTCGCGCGCGGCCTGGGCGCGGTGCAAGCCTGGCGGTTGCGGTCCTTGAGCCTCGGCTTCGGGATGCTGTTTCTTGCGCTCGTGTTCGCGATCAGCGTCGGCTTGCTCGTCAAGTCAGCCGTCGTTCTGATCGCCGTCGAACTCGTCGTGCTGGCGATCGTGCCCCTCCTGTATGCCAGCTTCGCTCCCCCATCGTGGCTGCGCCGGCAGTGGCGAGCGTCCGAGGAAGAGAACGTGCGCGCCTTTATGGAGGAGCTGCTGCTCGGCGACGACAGTGACGCCATGTCCAGGCGGGCGCTCGAGCTCGCCACACGCCTGGTCGGCGGTGAGGCCGGCGCCTTGTTCGACTCCACGGGCAAAGCGATCGCCAGCCGACACCTCGACGACGCCGAGATGAGGGAGCTGGCGGACCGGATGACCTCCCTGGACAGAGGCGTGGGCAGGATTTTCCTCGCCGGCGTCGACCGCGCCGTGATCGTGATGCCGGTGGCCGGGCTCTCGAGCTCCAGCACGCTGGTCGCGCTGGCGGGCCCGTTCACCCCCGACTTCGGCGGGGACGAGACGGCCAGGGTGCAGCAGTTGATGAGCGCCTTTGTCACGGGGCTCGACCGGCGCCACCTGATCACCGAGCTCGAGCAGACCAACGCCGCCCTCAAGGAGGCGAACCGTCACAAGAGCGTGTTCCTCGCCAACATGAGCCACGAGCTCCGCACGCCGCTGAACGCGATCATCGGCTTCTCGGAGCTGCTCACCGACGCCCGCGACGGACAATTCGACGATCCGACGCGGAGACGCTTCCTCAACCAGATCCTCACCAGCGGCAAGCATCTGCTGGGGCTTATCAACGACATCCTCGACCTCTCCAAGGTCGAAGCAGGTCAGATGGAGCTCCGCCTGCAAACCGTATCGGTGGCTGAGGCGGTCGACCAGGTGGCCCGTACCGTAGAGCCGCTGCTGGCGAAGAAGAGCATCACCCTGCGGACCGAGCTCGGCGGCTCAGGGGATCTGCTGGCCGACCCAGGCAAGCTGAAACAGATGCTTTTGAACCTCGTCTCCAACGCGATCAAGTTCACCCCAGATCAGGGAACCGTGACGATCAGCGCGGTCCGCACCCCTAAATCGATCGAGATCGCGGTCGCCGACACAGGCGTCGGCGTCGCGGAGTCGGACATGGGACAGATCTTCAAAGAGTTCCACCAGATCGATCAGGGCCCGGGGCGCAAGCACGAAGGCACTGGTCTCGGGCTTGCGCTGACCAAGCGATTCGCGGTGCTGCACGGTGGCGACGTCCGAGTTTCCAGCCGCGTCAACGAAGGCAGCGTCTTTACGCTCGTTCTGCCGGTCCTGCCAACCGCGCCCAGGTTGGTCCAGGCGACTGCCGCTCCCGCCGTGAACGGCCACAGGGATGGACCTCTGATCCTGATCGTGGAGGACGACCCCGCGGCAGCCGAGCTTCTCAACCGCCAGCTGACGGCCGCCGGCTACCGGACGGCAGTGGCGCGTACCGGCAAAGAAGCGCTCGAGCGAGCGCACCAGCTTCAGCCTGCGGCGATCACCCTCGACATCATGCTTCCCGAGATCGACGGTTGGGAGGTGATCAACCGGCTGAAGAGCGACGAGGCGACAAGCGCCATACCGATCCTCGTCGTGAGCGTCGTCGACAACCCTGAGCTCGGGTTCGCCCTCGGTGCGATCGAGTACTTCGTCAAACCCGTCGACGGCAAGCTGCTGCTGACGCGCCTCGAGAAGGCAGGACTGAGGTCAGGGCCGGACAGCAACCAGGTCAAGGTGCTCATCGTCGATGACGAGCCGGCCAACAGGATGTGGCTCGCCAAAGCCCTCGAACCTGCCGGCTTCACCGTGCTGCCGGCCGCCGGAGGCCGCGAGGCAATCGAGATCGCCAAGTCCCAGGATCCCGACTTTGTCGTCCTCGACCTGATGATGCCGGGCGTCACAGGCTTCGACGTCGTGGAGGCGCTGCGCGCGGACGAGAAGACGCGTGACACGCCGATCATGGTTCTGACCGCGGCCAACCTGTCCGAGGCCGACAAGCGTCAGCTCAACGGCAGGGTCTCTCAGATCTTGAGCCGAGGCTCCATGGCCACGGCGGACGTCGTCGGCCTGCTGAAACGCGTCGTGAAGCGTCGGAACGGGGCGCATTGAGCGCCTCGTCGCTGATCCTGCTGGTCGAGGACAACGAGGCCAACCAGATGCTTGCGCGCGCGGTGCTCGAGCTCGACGGCTACGAGGTCCGCGTCGCCGGTTCAGGGCCCGAGGTCTTCGAGACGCTTCAGGCCTGGACGCCCGACCTGATCCTGATGGACATCCAGCTGCCCGGCCAGGACGGCCTTTCTGTGACCCGTTCCCTCAAGGCCGATCCCGCCACGGCCTCCATCCCGGTCGTCGCCCTGACTGCGCACGCCATGTCCGGCGACCGCCAGCTGGCGATCAACGCCGGGTGCGCCGGCTATATCTCCAAACCCATCGACACGCGGACGTTTGGAGCGCAGGTCAGGCAGTTCCTTCCCAGCTCGGTCGACGACGATCGCCGAGTGGCCGCGCAGTGAGCGGACGCATCCTGATCGCGGACGACGACCCCGCCAGCGCCGAGCTGCTCACTTACTTCCTGACCTCACGCGGCTTCGATGTCGCGACCGCCCCTGATGGGAACCGTGCCGTCGAGATGGGTACGAGCGGCAAATACCAGCTCGTCATCCTCGACGTGCACATGCCCACCTACGACGGCGTCGAGGTGCTCCAGTTCCTGCGCAAGCGATACCTGCTCAAGCCGATCAAGGTGATCGCGCTGACAGGCGACCTGAATGACGACCTCAGGGAGGCGTTGGAGAAGAAGGGCATCGACAGCTTCTTGACCAAGCCGGTGGATCTGGCGCTGCTGCGCAAGGAAGTGGATCGCCTGATGGCGGCGTAGCCGTGCTCGCCGTCACAGCGACCGGCGACGCGGAAGAGAAGCCCCCCACTCCCTGGGTTCTCCTCGTCGTCACCGACCAAAACGTGCTCCCCGCGACAGCGAAGGCATGGGAGGAGGCCGGATTTGGCGTGGAAATCGCGTCAAGCGTCCAGAATGCGCTCGAATGTCTGGCCGTGATGACCCCGGCCCTGATAGTGGTGGACGGCAGGCTGTACTGGCCGCCGCCCCAGCCGGGCGCGGGCAGGGCGCGCATCTAGGCCCGATGCGGCGCTTCGCCCTGGCCGCGATCGCTGCCGCCGCCCCCCTCACGGCAGCCACCGTGGCGCTCACGCTGCAGCTGGGCGGCGACGCGGTGGCGAACGCAGTCCGCTACTTCGGCCTGACGCTGACCGAGGCGACCGCGGTCATCGCGTGCGGCGTGATGGCGCTGAGGTCAGCCGGGTGGACGCGCCGGGCCTGGGGGCTCCTGTCGCTTGCGGCCGCGACCGCCCTGATCGGAGCCGTAATCGACGTTGGCGAGATTCAGAAGGCGACGTTTCCGTCGGCTGACGACATCGGGGTGCTGGTCGCTGTGCCGTTTGCGGTCGCTGGCTTCCTGTCATTCCCCCCGGCGAAAAACCTGTACACGACGCTCCGGCGCACCGTCCTCGACGGAGCCGCCGTCGTGTTCTCCCTGACCTTCATCGTCCTCGCCATCTCGCTGCCAGACGCATTCGTCCAGCAAGCCTCGAGCCCCACGTGGTGGGTGGGCCCCGCCTATCCAGTCGCCGACGTCGTGCTCTTCACGGTGATCTTTGTCTCTCTCCGGCGCAGTGTGGGGACGCAGGGTGGCCGGCTGCTTCTTGTGGCCGGCGGCTTCACCATTAACGCGCTCTCATACAGCGCCGCAGCGTTCCTGCTGGCGAGCGGCCACGACACGCTCGGCAGCCTCCTGGAAAGCAGCTCGATGCTCGGCTACGCGCTGATTGCCCTGTCGCCCCTTTGGCCGGAATCCCGCCCGCGTGACGAGGCGGCCGACCTCTCGCTGTGGCAGGCCATGCTGCCTTACGTCGGGGTGATCGCGGTCGCCGGCATCGCGGTCTGGATCTGGCTCGCCGACAGGCACCCAAACCCGCTCGTGGCCCTGCCCGCTGCCGGGCTCGCGCTCGTCATCGTCGCGACACAGATCCAGTCGCACCTCGAGGCTCGGGCGGTGCTCCGGCAGAGCCGGAACGCAGAAAGCAAGCTCCGCGAGCGCGAGACGATGCTCAACGACGTCATCGACCACGCTCCTCAAGGCGTCGCCGCGATAGCTCCCGATCGCCGGATCAAGAACGTCAATCCCCGCCTGGCGAGCATGCTCTACACGCAGGAAGCGGCCCTGATTGGGGACACGACCGACACCTTCCTGCCCGAGGACTACGTGTCACGCGTATTTCGCAACATGGCCGTCGCTGAGCCCGGCGGCACTGACACTTATGAAGCAGACTGCAAGGCACGACGCGAGGACGGAAGCGAGTTCTGGGTGCACTGGAGCGCGACGCCGATTCGTAAGCCGGATGGCTCGATCGACTATTTCATGGCCACGTTCGAGGACGTCACCGCCAAGCGAGAGGCCGAAGAGACGGCGGTCGCCAACCTCGCTCAGCTCGAGAAGCTGAACCGGCTGAAGACGGAGTTCGTCTCGATGGTGAGCCACGAGTTTCGCACTGGCCTGGTCGGGATCATGGGCTTCAGCGAGCTCATCCACGACCAGGACCTCGAGGTGGCCGAGATGAAGATCCTGGCCGGCGAGCTCAACAGCGAGGCCATGCGCCTCAACCGAATGATCTCCGACATGCTCGACTTCGACCGGCTGGAGGCGGGCAAGGTGCGGCTGAACCCTCAGCCGCTCGATATGAACCAGCTCGTGCAGGAAGCCATCGATCGCGCCGCAATGACCACCGACAAGCACGTCATCACCGCCAAGCTGCAGCCGAATCTGCCCAACGTGATGGGCGACTCCGACCGTTTGACCCAGGTGCTGACCAACCTGATGAGCAACGCGATCAAGTACTCGCCAGGCGGCGGTGAGATCTGCGTATCGACGCGAAGCGTGACCGGGTCCATAGAAGTTTCAGTGATGGACCACGGCAAGGGAATCCCGCCCGAGTTCATCAACCGGCTGTTCGGCCGCTACGAGCGGTATGAGGACAAGCACGGCGGAAAGATCATCGGCACAGGTCTCGGCCTGGCCATCACGCGCCAGATCGTCGAGATGCACGGAGGGCGGATCTCGGTCGACAGCGTCGTCGGCAAGGGTTCCGAGTTCCGCTTCACCATCCCGCTTGCGGCGGGACTCGACGTCCCGGCTACCAGGTCCGCGTGATCTTCTGAATCGTCCGTGGGCGGTCGGGGTCGTGACCTCGAGCCACCGCCACGTGATAGGCAAGGAGTTGACCGGCGACCGCAAGCGTGATGGGGGTCAGGGATTCGGGCAGCCCCGAGTCGTCGCGCAGATGCAGCACCGGGCAGCCCTTAGCCTCGAGCCGCCTCTTCACAGCGTCGAGGTTGGCGGCGACCATCCCGCCGCCGTCGACCACGAGCGCAGGCAGCCCCGCCTCGACGATCGCAATGGGGCCGTGCTCGAAATCCGCGACCGACCACGCGCGCGCCAGCACGTAGCTGGTCTCGCTGAGCTTCAATGCGATCTCCTCCGCGGTGGAAAAGTTGTAACCGCGTCCGAGCACGATCGCTCGCGGACCAAGGAGGCCTGGGGCGAGCGCCTCCAATTCCAGATCGCGGGCAAGGGTTCGCTCGATGGCCTCGGGCAACGCCTTCAATGAGGCGGCAAAGGCTGGATCCGGATCGACCGCTTGCGAGATGAGGGCCAGCGCCAGCAGGCTCGCGGTGTACGTCTTCGACGCGGGCACGCTGACCTCGGGGCCCGCTTCGAGAGGAAGGACCAGCTCGGCGGCCGTTGCGAGATGTGAGCTTGCCTCGTTGGTGATCGCTATCGTCAGCGAGCCCTGGCGCCTGGCTTCCTCGATCACCGCGATCACGTCAGGCGACTCCCCGGACTGAGAGATGCCGATCGCACAGGCGCCGTCGAGTCGAGGCGGCCGCGCGTAGTGCGTGAACAGCGACGGCGCCGCGAGAGCGATCAAGGCCCGGTTGCGCGCACCGAACAGATATTTCGCGTAGAGGGCCGCGTTGTCTGAGCTGCCGCGCGCGGCGATGGCGAAGACACGAGGCTCGAGCTTGTGTACGCGCCTGGCGATCTCCGCGGCCGCGGCGGCTCCGCGCTCGAGCAGTCGGGCAGCGACCTCAGGCTGCTCGGCGATCTCGGCGCGAAAGCTGCTCACGATCGCGGACGCTGGAATTTCACGACTCCCCGGATCATCGTCAGGCGCACATTCAGCTCCGGGTCCAGGACCACGAGATCGGCACAAGCGCCGGCGGCGAGCCTGCCCAACCGCCTTTCGCCGATCACCCGCGCGGGAACTGCAGTTGCCAGGCCCACCGCGTGCGACGCGCTCATCCCCGCCAGCCGCGACATCACGCGCAAGAGGTCCGGCATGATGGCAGCGCTTCCTGCCAGCGTTCCATCGTCGAGTCGCACGGTCCGGCCGTCGCTCACGACCTCCCGACCCGACAACAGATAGCGACCGGGAGGCGACCCGGCCGCGGCGGTCTGGTCGGTTGTGAGCGCAACGCGCGTCTCCGCCTTCAGGCGCAGCACCTGGTCGCAGACCGCCGGATGCACGTGCTCGCCGTCCGCGATGAGACCGGTGGTGACACTCTGGTCCAGCAGCAGCGCGAGCGCGATGCCGGGCTGGCGGTGGTGCACCGGCGGCATCGCGTTGTAGATGTGCGTCCCGAAGCGGACGCCTGCATCGATCGCTTTGCGTCCGAGCTCAAAGTCGGCGCCCGTGTGGCCTGCCGAAATGACAATCCCGCCGCGAGAAAGCCGCTCGATCGCGGCCAGCGCGCCCGGAAGCTCGGGCGCCATTGTCACGAGCCGGGGCCGCGCCGCCTCGATCACGGCCACGTTTTCGGACGTAGGCTCTCTCAGGTTCGACTCCAGATGCGCGCCCCGATACTGGGGGTTGAGGAAAGGGCCTTCGATGTGTGCGCCCAGCACGCGCGCGCCCTGCGCTTCCGCTGCCGCCCCGACCGACGCTGCGAACGAAGCCACGACCTCGAGCGGCGACGAGATCAGGGTGGGCAGGAACGCGGTTACGCCGGTGGCGGGCAGGGCTTCAGAGATTGCAGCGATCGAGTCCGCCCCATCACCTGCGTCACGGCCTGCAAATCCGTTGACCTGGAGGTCGATGAATCCGGGCGTTATGAGCTCGGTAGCGCCTGCCACCACCTCATCGTCGGGACGCTCCGGCGGCCGACCGCGCCCAATCCAGACGATCGTGTCGCCGTCGACCAGCAGCGCGTCGGCCGTTTTCGCGCCGAGCAGCGGACCCCGAAACAGGGTCCTCATGCGCGCTGCTCTTGCTTGAGCACCACCTTCAGATCGCCGCCCGCGGCCTCCAGACGCTGCAGTGCGAGGTCCGCGCTCACGTCCTGACGCAGCATGACGATCGCCACCTTCACGCTTCCGCCCGCAGCCTCGAGCGCGGCCGCCGCGTCTTCGCGCGACCCGCCGCCGAGGTCTGCCACCACGCCGGCGGCTCGAGATCGCTGCTTGTCATTGCCGGCGACGACGCCGACCATTCGGCCCCGATGCGTGTGCGCGAGGCGCGTGAACACGGCCGTGCTGAGCATGTTGAGGATCAGCTTCTGCACCGTGCCCGCCTTCAATCGCGTCGAACCGGCGATGACCTCTGGTCCCTTGTCGACCTCAATCGCGATGTCTGCCGCGCGGCCAAGCGGTGAACCGGGGTTGCAGGTGATCGCGACGCGCAGGACTCCGTCGGTCGACGCGCGCTCCATCGCGGCGAGCACGTAAGGCGTCCGCCCGCTGGCGCTGATGCCGACCACCACGTCGCCATCTCCGAGACGGGCCTGGCGGGCGATCTCCGCACCCAGCTCACGGTCGTCTTCCTGCGTGTCCGAGACCGCGTGCGCGGAGACCCGATCGGCGGTAACGCCAAAGGTCGTCGGGCACTCCGCGGCGTCGAGCTCGGCGATTAGCCCGCTGGTCCCGGCGCCGAAATAGTGGAGCCGCCCGCCCGCGGCCAGCCGGTCCGCGACCGCTTGTACGGCGCGAGCGATCTGGTCGAGCTGCGACGCGATGGCGTCCACCGCGCCCGCGTCCTCCGCGTGCATCAGCTTCACGAAGTCGAGCGCCGACAGGTCGTCGAGCTCGTCAGCGCGGGGGTGAAGGTTCTCGCTCACGCTGTTGGCCGCATCACCTCGGCCGCCGCGATCGCACACACGCGCGAGGAGCCGTACGTGGCGATGTATGCGCGGGCCGCCTGAGGTCTGCACTGCGGGACTCCCATCTCTACGAGCACTGCGTCCGGCCGGCGCGCAAGCAGCGTTTCGACCTGCTGCCGGTGTTCGGGATGCCGGTGCAGGTCGCGCACGACCACCACCAGGCTGCCGCCTGCGGGGCTCATCCGGGCGCCCCGCGCGGCGAGCTCGCCCGCCACGCCCCACGGCACCTCGCCGGCCGCAATCGATCTCGGCGAGGCCAGCTGCACCAAAGCGACGTCGTCGCCGACCTGCACGGGGCCGTCGTAACGGAGCGCCTTGCGCGCCGCGACGAGGCCGACGTCAGTCGCTTCGGCCTGTTGGACCGGCTTCTGCCGGCTGCGCCATCCGGCCAGGGCGTCGACACGCGATGCCGCCTGTACGAGTCGGTCTTCGGACAGACGCCCTTCTTTCACGGCGCATGCGATCGCTCGGACGATCTCCTCGGCGGTCTCCTCGCCGGCCAGGCCGCCTCCCACGCACAACGCGTCACACCCCGCGATAAGGGCGAGGACCGCGCCCTCCGCGACACCTCGGCCGTCGCTCAGACCGCGCATCTCGAGTCCGTCGGTGACTGCCACGCCGATGAATCCGAGCTCGTCGCGGAGCAGGCCGGTCATGATCGCCCGGCTTATGGTCGCCGGAACCTCGTCGATTCCCTCGACCACGACGTGAGCGCTCATGATCGCCTTGACGCCGGCTGCGATCGCGGCCCGGAATGGCTCGAGCGCCCGCATGTGAGGGTCTTCGCTGACGATCGGAAGGGCCAGATGCGAATCGAGCGAGGTGTCGCCGTGGCCCGGAAAGTGTTTGGCGCAAGCGGCAACGCCGGCCGCCTGCAGGCCCCTGGTCCATGCTGCGGTCTGCGCGGCGACAGCCGCCGGATCGGCGCCGAACGAGCGCACTCCGATGACCGGGTTGTCCGGGTTGGTGTTGACGTCCGCCACCGGCGCGAGGTCGAGGTCGATGCCGACGGCAGCCAGGTCGCGACCCATCGCGGCGGCCACATCGGCGGTCAGCTGCAGATCGTCGGCTGCGCCGAGGGCGAGGTTGCCCGGGTAGGAGCTACCCACATTCGCCTCGAGCCGCGTCACATCCCCGCCTTCCTCGTCTACCGCGACCAGCAAGCCAGGGCGGGCCGCGTGCAGCGACGCGTTCAGATCGGCAAGCTGCTCGCGCGACTCCACGTTGCGCGCGTAGAGGACGACGCCGCCCAGACCTTCCGCTGCGCTGCGCAGAACCCAGTCCGGCGCAGTAGTGCCAACGAATCCAGGCAGCAGGCAGCGAAGCGCGATTTCTTCGACCGTGCTGGTCATCCCTTCACCGCACCCGCCGTCAATCCGCCGACCAGGTATCTCTGCAAGAACAGGAAAAACGCCACCACCGGTAGCCCGGTGATGGTCGCCCCCGCCATCAGCGGGCCCCACTGCGGACCGTGGTTGGTCGTGAATGAAGCCAGCCAGACAGTGAGGGTCTGGTTGTTGGGGCTGGACAGCAGGACGTACGCGACGATGTACTCGTTCCAGGCCTGGATGAATCCGAAGATCGCGGTGGCGACCAGGCCAGGACCGACCAGTGGGAAGGTGATGCGCAGAAAGGCACCCATTCGGGAGCTGCCATCGACCATCGCCGATTCCTCGAGCTCCGCCGGAATGTTGGCGACGAATCCGCGCAGTGTCCAGATCATGAAGGGAAGCACGACCGCCAGGTAGACGGCGATGACGCCTGCCAGTGAGTCGATCTGTCCGATTCCGTCCAGCATCAGGTACAGCGGAATGATCAGCGCGGTCAGAGGCACCATCTGCACCCAGATGATCATCACGAGGAATGCCGTTCGGCCTTTGAACCCAAATCGTGCCGTGCCGACCGCTGCCAGGAAGGCAATCGCGATGGCGAGGGCCAGCATGACCCCGACGATGACGAGGCTGTTCCTCACATCGTCGAGGAAGAAAGGACGCGCGATTGCGTCCTGGAAGTTCTGCAGGGTCAAAGGCGCGGGGAACCACTTCGGCGTCAGCCTCAGGATGTCGGAGCCTGGCTTGAACGCCGTGGCGACCATCCAGTAGATCGGAAAGAGCATCACGGCCGCGACGGCAATTCCCGCAGCGTCGTAGACGAGCTGCTTCGAACGCTGCCATAGATTCAAGCGGACGCCGGCAGGTGCCGCCGACCGGGCTCGTGCCGCGCCGACTCCCTGCACAGTCCCGGGCGCGATCATGCGATCTCCGCCTGCTGAATCGTCTCGCGCACGTAGAGAAACGTGACGATCACGAGGATCGCCACCATCAGGACCGCGATCGTGGCACCCAGTCCGTACTGCGCCACGCCAAACGATTCCTTGAACGAGTAGATGCCGATCGTGAAGTAATCGGCGCTTGGTCGCTGGTTGAGCAGAACGTAGATCTGGATGAACACCCCAAAATCCCAGATAGTCGAAAGGCTCGTCACGATCAGGAACACCGGCTTGAGGATCGGTGCGGTCACGAACCAGAACCTGCTCCACGGGCCGGCGCCGTCGACATGTGCTGCGTCGACCACGTCGCCCGGCACCTGCAGCAGTGCGGCGAAGAGCAGGATGGTCACGAACGGAATCGCTCCCCACACCACGATCACCACGAACACCAACCAGCCCTGCAGCGGATCGTCGAACCAGTTGTGGTGGATGAAGTTTCCCAGGTGGAGCTGGGTGAGCAGGTAGTTGATGACGCCGAACTCGTAGTCGAACATCCACTGCCAGATGTCGACGGATACGACCACCGGGGTAGCCCAGACGAAAACCAGGGCACTCATGACGAGCACGCGCACAACCTGCCTGACCTTGAGCAGCAGCAGTGCGATCAGAGTGCTCAGGATGAGCGTGAGCGCCACGCTCGTAAACGTGAACACCAGCGTGCGGACGATGACCTGCCGGAACAGGGGATCGACGACGATCGCCCGATAGTTGTCCAGGCCGGCCCAGGTGCCCGAGTGCTGGATCAGCTCACGAAGGCCGTAGTGCTGCAGCGACAGCCACACGAGCATGCCGAGCGGGAAAGCGAGGATGCCTCCGATGACCACGACGCTCGGGCCGATGAGAGCGTAAGGAAGCAGGTTGGTGCGAAACCGGCCCGGACGATTGGGGGCTGTCTCGACATCGGGCGTTTCGATCGCCACTTCCATCGATACAGCCCCCCTTTTAGCTCTTGTTCGTTACGAGATTAGCCGCCGCCGTTGAGGATCGAAGTGATCCGGTCGCTTGCCGCCTTGGTCGCGTCCGCGATGCTCTGCTGCTTGGTGAAGATCTTGACAAGCATGTCGGGCAGGACGTTCGCGTTCTCGACGTTGGCCCAGTTCGCCGAGTTGGGCACGAACCGGCTGTTCTTGGCCGCCGAATAGAAGATGCCGTTGAGGCCGGTGCCCAGGTTGAGCAGCGACGTGGTGTTGGGGATGACGCCGCCGACGGTCGCCATCTGGGTCATGTTCTTCTGGTTGGTGAAGGTCTGCACCCACGCGTTGGCCAGGTCCTGATGCTTGCTGTGCGCTGCGACGCCGAAGTCCGAGCCGCCAAGGAACACCGGGGCGGTCTGGCCCGAGGTGTGGCTGGGGATCGGGAAGGCGCCGAGCTTGTCCGCCAGGGCCGGGTTGCCGTTCGTCTTGTCGGTGATGACGCCGACTTCCCATCCGTTCGCCACGATCATCGCGATGTGGCCCTGATCGAAGGCCGCGTCCTGCTTCGCCTCGTCGCCGGTCTTGTCCGCGCGGGACAGGGAGCTGACGAGGTTGGTCAGGGTCTGCAGGCCCTGCTGAGAGGAAGACGAGCTGAGGTCACCCTGCCACTTGCCGCCGGACTGGGTGGCGATATTGCCGCCGAAGTCCCAGACGAACGGAAGGGCTGCGTACCAGTACTTGCCTGGGAAGTAGAGCGCGGAGAAGTTCGGGTCCGAGCTGTGCGCGGCCATCAGCTTCTGGCCCACGGTCAGCAATCCGTCCATGCTGTCAGGAGGGGTGACGTTTGCCGCCGCGAAGAAGTCCTTGCGGTAGATGATCGCGCGGCTGCCCGCGTAGTACGGCACGCAGTACAGCTTGTTGCTCACGGTGCAGGAGTCCGTCAGGGACTGCAGCCACGTGCCAGAGTTTTCGAAAGACAACTTCTTGCCGGTGATGTCCTCAAGCGCCCCGGCCGCGGCGTACTTGGCCACCAGCGTGTTGCCGAGCTCCACGACGTCAGGCGGAGTGCTGCCGGCATAAGCGGTGTCGAGCTTGGTGCCGATGTCACCCCACTGCTGGAGCTCGACCTTGACCGTCACGTTCGGATACTTGGCCTTGAAGTCGGCGTTGACTCCGTCGACCACGGCCTGCGGCGCGCTGCCGTTCATCAACCAGACAGTGAGCGTCCCGGTCTGGTTCGCCGGGTTGTTACTCGTCGTGCCGCCGCAGGCGGTCGCCAGGACAGCCAGCGCGACCGCTCCAACGCTGAACCACCTCGGTCTCAGTTTCATACGGGCGATTTCCCCCTTTTTCTTGAATGCGGCGCGGGCGCGCCATGTGGTTGGTCGCCTTCACGCCCTTGCGCCGGCGCGGAGAACCCGCGCAGGACGCCGGCCGAGCGTCCGTTGCGGCTGCGCTGTGGCACGAGGTCGGCGACCAGGCGATAACGGTCGCCGCGGTAGATGGAGCGGACGAACTCGACGATCCGCCCTGACTCGGAGACGGTCGTCCGCTCGAAGAGAAATGCAGGTGTGTGGAGAGGGACCCCGAGGACTTCGGACTCTTCCTCGCTGGTCACGGTCGGCTCGATGGACTGCGTGCCCGAGGCGATCGTGATCCCGTAGCGCTCGCGCAGCAGTTCGTAGAAGGAGTGGCCCTCGAGATCGGCGCGCGTCATGCCGGGAACCAGGGCCTCCGCCACATGGAGGATCTCCATCGCCATCGGGATGGAGTCGGCCAGACGAAGCCGCTTGACCCTGATCAGCCGGGTCTCCGGAGAGACGCCCAGCCGGTGGGCCAGGCGCGCGCCGGCCGTGGTGGTGGTGAGTTCGAGGGTGCGGCTGCCCGGAACCATCCCGCGGCGCCGCATGTCTTCGCTGAACGACGTGAGGGTCAGGGGCTGGGCGATCTTCGGCTCCGTGACGTATGTGCCGCTGCCATGGCGCCGGTCGAGGTAGCCGTCACGCACCAGGTCGTCGAGCGCGGCCCGTAGAGTGAGCCGCGAGACGCCGAGGTCGGTGGCCAGCTGCCGCTCGGCCGGGATCGGCTGCCCGACCTCGAGCGATTCGACCAGGTCGAGGACGCGGTCGCGCGTCTCCTCCTGCTTGCTCATCGCGCCACCCCGGCTTCACCAGAGTGGTATTGCCCTCCGGCCGGTCCCATCGCCACCCATTAAAGCACGGCTTGGGCAAGTGGTCAATACCACTTTTTGGTGGTCAGGACCACTTCGGCGCCATGAGCGAAGGCTTAGCGGGTCAGGTACTGGAAAGCCCAGCCGGGTTTACTGAGTGAGGCCCGGGTGCGCCGGGCCATACGTGCTTGGAGGTTGCGGAGATGCAACTGGTCGGGTTTCTGATCATGGGAGGCATCGCCGGCTGGCTCGCCGGCAAGATCATGAGCGGCCATGGCTACGGGATCATCTGGGACGTCGTGCTCGGCGTGGTCGGGTCGTTCGTCGGCGGCTTCGTCTTCTCGATCATCTTCGGCACGCGCCGACCGGTGTGATCATCTCGTTCGTCGTCGCGCTGATCGGCGCAGTGGTCCTCGTGGCGCTCACGCGGCTCATCAAGCGAGAGCCAATCCGGGCCTGACAAGAAGGTGCGACCGGGGGCATCCATCATCATCTGTGGATGCCCTCGTCGACCACCGTCTTGCTGTTTGCCTTCGCGACCGCCCTCCTGACCGCGTCGCCCGGGCCTGGAGTGCTGTTTGTCACGGCGCGTACGCTCGCCCAGGGCCGGCGCGCCGGATTCGCTTCGATGTTCGGCATCGAGTTCGGCGAGGTCGTCTGGATCACGGCCGCGGCCACAGGGGTGGCCGCGCTGCTGGCAGCGTCAGTCGCATCGCTGACCGCGCTTCGGTTCGCAGGCGCTGCCTACCTCATCTATCTCGGCATCCAGCGGTGGCGCCGCATCGACCGGGTGCAGCAACCCGGGCCGGCGCCGGTCGGCCGCATCTTCGCCCAGGGATTCGTGACCCAGCTCCTGAACCCCAAGGTCGCGGTGTTCTTCGTCGCCTTCCTGCCGCAGTTCCTCAACACCGCGGAGCCGATCGGTCCGCAGATCGCCGTGTTGGGGGTCGTCTACATGTCAATTGCGCTCCTCATCGACACGACATATGTGCTGGCGGCGACGGCGCTGTCGAGTCGCTTCATGCAGGGTCGCGTGGCTCAGCGAAACACCGGCCGCCTCGCGGCCGCCACCTATGTCGCGCTGGGCATGGCTGCAGCCGCGAGCGGCGTCAGGAAGCCTTAGCCCCTCCTCCGATCAGCAGCCGCGCCGCCGAGACAACGATCGGGATTCCGATCACCGAACCCACGCACGTGAGAGAGATCGCGATCCCTGCCGCGAGCGCAACCCACCTCGCCCATACAGCGCGCAGGAAGACCCCGACCAGAGCCGCGACTGCCAGCGCAAACATGACGAGGAACCCCAATGCCAGGGCGATGCCCCAGTCGGGCTGCTGGATCTCGGAGATGATTCCGACCACGCTGATCAGTCCGGTGAGGCCGGCCTCGAGAACCAGGAACACGAGCAGGAAGGTGCGCAGGCCGGGCGACGGGGCCCAGTTGAAAGCCGCCGGTGGCGGCATCGAGTAGTAGCTCGGCGGAACCATCGGTTCCATCTGCTGGGGAGCCTGCGTCGCCGGTACCCACTTCATGCCGTCCCACCACCACATTCCGTCGGGCGAGAAGCGTGGGGCTGGGCGGTCTGGCGGCTGCTGCATTTACGGCAGACTTTAAGTCGTATTGCGGACCCTGGTCACCACAAGCGGCAAAACTGAAACCACGCACGTCGACGAGATCACTCGCTGCTTCAAGGACGCGCACGACACCGGCTTCTGGCTCGACATCGAGGCCCCCGACCAGGCCGACTACGACCTCCTCGAGAAGACTTTCAAGTTCCATCCACTGACCATCGAGGACATCCAGCATCAGAACCAGAGGCCGAAAGTCGACGAATATCCGGACTACAACTTCACTGTTCTCTTCGTCGCCGTCTGGAAAGAGGACAACCTGGCGCTGCTCGAACAGCACCTGTTCGTCGGACCGCACTACCTGATCACGGTGCACCAGGAGCCATCGCCGCAGCTCCAGAACCTGCAAGAGCGGATCCACAAGAGCCCGGAGCTGACGCACGGCAAGCCCGCCTTCATCACGTACCT
Organism: Candidatus Dormiibacterota bacterium; assembly: GCA_035280145.1. GTDB lineage: Bacteria > Chloroflexota > Dormibacteria > Dormibacterales > Dormibacteraceae > 40CM-4-65-16. Next base: position 31,831 of record DATEGL010000161.1, read on the forward strand.
GGTCATCGACGCCCTCGTCGATGCGTCGTTCCCCGTGATCGACAAGCTCGACGACGTG
>DATEGL010000162.1:0-8821 GCA_035280145.1 Candidatus Dormiibacterota bacterium
ATGTTGATCTTCGACATGGTTCTACCTTTCTCCGGAAGGAGAGTAGCGGCGCTTGCCCCGCGGCTTGCCGCGGGGTCGGCTTTGCCGACGCCGCGATGAGAGGAAACCATCTGGGTTTCCTCTCATGACTTTCGACATCAGCCCTCGACCTTCCGACCCAATGTGCTGCGGACGAAGCGCTTGATGTCCTCGCTCGTTGGGATAGAGGCTTTCTCGAGTGGCTGGCTGTACGGCATCGGCACCTGCGCACCGCCAAGCCGCCGGATCGGGGCGTCCAGGTAGTCGAAGCAGCGCTCCTGCACGCCGGCCGCGATCTCCGCGGTCACGCCATACGTCGACCAGCCCTCCTCGACCACGACGCAGCGGCTCGTCTTGCGCACCGACTCGACGATGGGCGGCCAGTCCACGGGCCGGATCGAGCGCAGGTCGATGACCTCCGCGTCGATGTCCTCTTCCTCGAGCTGCTTGGCGGCCTCGTTGGCGAGCACCGCCATGCGAGACACGCCGACGATCGTCACGTCCGAGCCGGCCCGCCTCAGCGCCGCCTTCCCAAGCGGCGTGGTGTAGTCCTCGGTCGGGACCTCGCCCTTCACGTTGTACAGGCTCATCGACTCCAGGAACATCACGGGGTTGTCGGAGCGGATCGCCGACTTGAGCATTCCCTTGGCGTCTTCGGGCGTGGTCGGCGCCACGACCAGCAATCCGGGAATCAACCCGTAAAGGACCTCGAAGCTGTGCGAGTGTTGCGCCGACAGCTGGTGGCCCGCACCTCCCGGCATGCGGATCACCATCGGCACCTTGACCTCGCCGCCAAACATGTAGCGGATCTTCGCGGCGTTGTTGACGATCTGGTCATAGGCGATCAGCGAGAAGTTGATCGTCATCATCTCGACCACGGGACGCAGGCCCAGCATCGCGGACCCGATCGCCGTGCCGACGATGACCTCCTCGGCGATGGGCGCATCGACCACGCGCTGAGGCCCGAACCTGTCAAGCAGGCCCTCGGTCACGCGGTAAGCGCCCCCGAACTTGCCAATGTCTTCGCCGATCAGGTAGATGGTCTCGTCGCGTTCCATCTCCTCCGTCAGCGCTTCGCGCAACGCGACGCGGTAGAGCTTCTCCTCGGTCTTGACTGCAGTCGCCATCAGACCCTCTCTTGACCCCGCGAACTCGGAGCTTCGCTTGAGTTCGAGGGGACCGCTGAATACGCGCGCAGCTCAGGGCGGTTGTCCCACTGGCCGGCGTAGGTGTACTTGTAGAGGTCGGCAACGTTGGGGTCAGGGCTCTCGTCTGCGAACTCGATGACGTCGCGGACCTCGGCGTCGATCGCCTGGCGCACGTTCTTGAAGTACTCCTCGTCGGCGAGGCCGGCCTTCTCGAGCTCGTGCTCGAACGCCACGATCGGGTCCGCCTTGCGCCACTTTTCCTTGTCCTCGGCCGAGCGGTACTTATCCGGGTCGACGACCGAGTGGCCGCGGAAGCGGTAGCAGAGCGACTCGATGAATCGCGGCACGGAATCCTTGCGCGTCTTCTCGACGATCTCGCTGGTTCGCAGCAGGACCTCGCGTACGTCCATGCCGTCGATCTGGATCGACTCCATGTCGTAGGCGCAAGCCTTCTTGTAGATGTCAGCGACAGCTGAAGCCTTCTCCACCGGGGTGCCCATTCCGTACCGGTTGTTGACGCAGAACCACACCACTGGCAGGTCGAAGACCTTGGCCATGTTCAGCGACTCATGGAATGCACCGATGTTGGTCGCGCCGTCGCCGAACATGCAGAACACGACGTCGTCATGTTTCTGGTACTTGACGGCCCACGCGCCGCCGACCGCCAGCGGCAGGTGGCCGCCGACTATGCCGTAGCCGCCCATGAAACGGCGGCTGTAGTCGACGAGGTGCATCGATCCGCCGCGCCCGTGTGACGTGCCGGACTCCTTGCCGAAGAGCTCCGCCATGACTGCCTTCGGATCGACGCCCCGCGCGATCGCGTGCCCGTGCTCGCGATAGCTCGTGAAGACCCAGTCGTTGGGCTTGAGCGCAAGAATTCCACCTACGACTGTCGCCTCTTCGCCGATGTTGAGGTGGCAGTAGCCTCCGATCTTCGCTTTCGTGTACTGCTCCTGGGCGCGCTCCTCGAAGCGCCGGATGAGCTGCATCTCGCGATGCATGCCGAGAAGGAATTCGCGGTTGTCCTTCGTCACCTCCAGGGCTTTGGAGTTGATGGCGCTCGGAGCAGGCGGTGGGGAAGGGGGCGACGGTTTCACTGGGGCAGCCATTTGACTCTCTCGATTTTGAAGGGTGGATGGATTCGACCGGCGGTTGGCGATGTGGATGGCGCGGCCCTGGGCCGCGAGGGCGGATTCCATGAACGACTCGGGAAGGGTCGGGTGCGCGTGGATCGTAAGGTCGACCTGCTCGAGGGTCAGGCCGTTCTGAATCGCGAGGGTCGCTTCAGCGATCAGGTCGGTCGCGCGCGGGCCGACGATGTGGGCGCCCAGAAGCTTGCCGGACTCCGCGTCGGCGACGACCTTGACGAAGCCCTCTGTCTGGCCAAGCGTCAGGGCGCGACCTGCGGCGGCGAATGGAAAGCGGCCGACCTTGACGGCAATGCCCTGGTCCTTCGCCTCTTTCTCGCCGAGCCCGACGTGCGCGATCTCGGGGTCGGTGTAAATGCAGTTCGGGGCGGCGTGATAGTCAGGGCTCCGCATCTTTTGAGGGGGGAGGGCCCCCCTTGAGGCGCCAGGCCCGGCGGAGCCGGTTCCTGGCGCACCCCCCCGGTGGCCCGCGATGTTCTCGACCGCGCACGCGCCCTCGTACGAGGCGACGTGAGCGAGCATGATGCCGCCGATCACATCCCCGATCGCCCACACGCCGTCGGCCGTCGTGCGCAGGTGGTCGTCAACCACGACCCGGCCGCGGTCGAGCTTCACTCCGGCTTTCTCCGCATCGAGTCCCTGCGTGTAGGGGACTCGGCCGACCGCCAGGAGCACCTGATCAGCATCCACGGCGCCACCCTCGCCGCCGGTTGAGAACCGCACCTGCAGAGCCCCGTTCTGCTGCAGGACTTCGGAAACCTTGCTGTTGGTGTGGATCTCGCCGCCCAGCTTGGCCAGGTGCTTGATGTAGACGTCGACGAGGTCCGCATCCACCATGGCGAGCACCTGGGGCAGCATCTCGAGGACGGTCACCTTGCTGCCCAGCGCGGCGAACATGGCCGCGAACTCCATGCCCACGACGCCGCCGCCGATCACGGCAAGCCGGCGCGGGACTTCCTTCAACTCGAGAATCTGGTCGGAATCGATCGTCAGCTCGGCGCCGGGCAGCGGGATGCGCGCGATGCCCGAGCCGGTGGCGATGACGATGTCCTTCGCCTGGATCAGCTCCTCACCAACGGCGACGACGCCCTTTCCCGCCAGCCGGGCGCTGCCTTTGAACGAGGTGACGCCGCCGGCTTTGAGGAGGCCCTCGACGCCCTTGACCAGCTGGTCGACGACCGCCGTCTTGCGCTTCTGGGCGGTCGCCCAGTCGAACCCGATGCCGTCCGCGACCAACCCGAAGGCGGCGCCGTCCCTGGCCTGGGTGTACAGCTCTGACGACTGGAGGAGGGCCTTGGTGGGGATGCACCCCCGCACGAGGCACGTGCCCCCCATCCGGTCCTTCTCGACGATGGCGGTCGCGGCGCCCAGCTGGGCCGCCCGCAGGGCCGCGACGTACCCCCCGGGCCCACCCCCGATCACAACCACGTCGAATGAACCGCCTATAGCTCCCATCTATGACCCCTATCGATAGGAATTATGCCGCGAGGTTCATCCCGGTCGACCGCCGTTGGGGTTGTAGCGGTTGACGATCGGCATTCGGCGGTCGCGCCCGAAGGCGCGGGGCGTGATCTTGACCCCGGGCGGCGCCTGCCGGCGCTTGTACTCCGTGCGGTCGACGAGCTGGATCACTCGGGCGACCGTATCTGCCCGGTTGCCGGCAGCGACCAGCTCCTCGGGGCTGAGGTCGTCCTCGATGTAGCCCTTCAGAATCGGGTCGAGCTCCTCGTATGGCGGCAGGCTGTCTGTGTCTTTCTGATTCGGCTTCAGCTCCGCGGAGGGCGCCTTGGTGATCACCCGCTCTGGGATGGCGGTGCCAAGCGAGTTCCGGTAGCGACACAGGTCGTACACGGTCGTCTTGGTGATGTCCTTCAGCACCGCGTAGCCGCCGGCGATGTCGCCGTATAGCGTGCCGTAGCCGGTTGCGAGCTCGGACTTGTTTCCGGTGCTCAGCACGATGTAGCCGAACTTGTTGGACAGAGCGTGGAGGATCGTCGAGCGGATGCGAGGTTGCAGGTTTTCCTCCGCCACCCCAGGCGTCGTGCCTTTGAAGACCGGAGCGAGGACCTCTTCAAACCCGCGGTGGGGCGGCTCGATCGAGAAGTCCATCAGCTGCATGCCCAGGTTCTCGACGGTCATGGCAGCGTCCTCGAGACTCTCTTCCGACGTGTGCCGCGACGGCATGCGCACGCCAATCACGTTCTGCGCGCCCAACGCGTCGCATGCAATCGCAGCGGTCAGCGCCGAGTCGACGCCACCTGACATCCCGATCACCGCCTTCTGAAACCCCTGCTTGTGCATGTAGTCGTGGGTTGCGAGCACGACTGCGGTGTAAATCTCGGCCGCGCCCTCGAGCGGCTCCGCGATCCGTTGCGCGAGTGGCGGTTTTGGCTTCGGCGATTCGTCATCCTCGATGCGAATCTCCGAGACCTCGAGGTCCAATCGCGCCGCTCCTTCCGCTTCGTGGCGGAGCTTCTCCAGCGGGCGGTGAACAGGCATATCGACGTCGATGTCGCACAGGAGCAGCTCCTGCTCGAACGAGGCCGCACGCGCGATCAGCTTGCCGTGGGGGTCGAACACGACGCTGTTGCCATCGAAGACGAGCTCGTCCTGACCGCCGACGGTGTTGACCCACACCACGTGCGCGCCGTAGTCCGCAGCACGGCCACCCACCATCGCTTCGCGCGGCTCGCGCTTGCCGTAGTGGTACGGCGACCCGTTGATGTTGATGAGCAGCTGCGCGCCGTGGTGCGCCTCCCAGGCCATCGGCCCGGCCGGAAACCAGCAGTCCTCGCAGACAGACAGGCCGATCCGGCAGCCGTCGAGCTCGACGATCGGGCTCCGATGGCCTGGTTCGAAATAGCGCTTCTCGTCGAACACGCCGTAGTTGGGGAGAAAGACCTTGTGGTAGATGGCCTCGATGTCCCCGTCGTGGAGCAGGGCGCTGGCGTTGAAAAGGTCGCCGTCCTCGTCGACGAATCCCACCACCGCCGTGATTCCCTTTGTGGCCCCGGCGACGCGTTCGAGCTGGGCCAGGTTGTCGCGGACGAACGAGGGCTTGAGGACGAGGTCCTCGGGTGGGTAGCCCGTGATCACCAGCTCGGGGAAGCACACGATGTCGGCGCCGGCGGCGCGGGCGCGGCCGATCCAGTCGATGACCAAGCGGCCGTTGCCTGCCAGGTCGCCGACCGTCGGATTGACCTGCGCGAGTGCGATTCTCATGCCCTTCAATTGTCGCTTGGAAGAGGTAAATGGCCACCAGAACACGGGTCAGGCTGCGCAAGGTGACCGTGGCGGACGCGGAGCTTCTCGATCTGTGGCGCACGCCCGAATACAAGGGCGAATTCAACGACTTCGGCATTCCCAGCCGCCCTGCCCGGCCGCTGATCGAGAAGAACGGCATGCTCGGCGAGGACGATGGCACGCTGATCGTCGAGGTAAAGGCCGGCGGCCGCCCCGTCGGCGCGGTTTCCTGGCGTTCGGTGCGCTACGGACCGAACCCCGAGTCCCGGGCGTGGAACATCGGCATCATCCTGGCTCCGGACGAGAGGGGCCGGGGCTTCGGCACACAGGCCCAGAGGATGCTGGCCGAGTTCTTGTTCGCCAACACGCCCGTGAACCGTGTGGAGGCGATCACGGACGTCGAGAACACCGCCGAGCAACGGTCTCTCGAGCGCGCTGGGTTCCGCCGTGAAGGCGTGCTGCGCGGGGCGCAGTTTCGTGCCGGCCGGTGGCGTGACCTCGTCGTGTACGCGGTGGTCCGGCCGGCACCCGAATAGGCCCAAATAGGGAGTCGATCAGCCCGCTTACCATTTGACTGCTTGACCTACCTGGAACGTCTCCGCGCGCTGTCGCGGGAGCGTCAGACGATGCTCTGCGTGGGCCTCGATCCCGACCCCGATCGCATCGAAGGCGGCGCGACCGGGGCGCTGCGTCACTGTCGCGGCGTGGTCCGCGAAACGGAAGAGCACGTTTGCTGCTTCAAGCCGAACAGCGCGTTCTGGGAGCAGTACGGCCCGGACGGTTGGCAGGCGCTGGCGGAGCTTCGCGCGGAGGTGACGGACACTCCGTTTCTTCTCGACGCCAAGCGCGGCGACATGGACAACACCATGCGGGCATACGCAAGGGCGGTGTTCGAGACCATGGCGATGGACGCTTCGACCATAAGTCCCTATCTGGGCTCGGACTCCATCCGCGAGTTCACCCGATACAAGGACCGCGGCGTCTACGTGCTGTGCAGAACGTCGAACCCCGGCGCTCGCGATCTCCAGCATCTCGAATCCGGAGGAAAGCCCTTATACGCTCACGTGGTGGCGCTGGCCGAGGGTCTCAACGCTGAGGGCAACGTCGCTCTCGTGGTCGGCGCGACTGCGCCCGAGCAGGTGGCCGAGGTACGCCGTCTCAGCGCGCTTCCGTTTCTTCTGCCCGGGGTTGGCGCGCAGGGTGCCGACGTCGAAGCGGCCGTTCGAGCAGCGTTCAACGGCGACCCGGCCTCGTGCCTGGTCGCGGCAAGCAGGAGCGTTCTATACGCCGAGGATCCCGCGCGGGCGGCGTCTTCCCTGAAGGCGCAGATCAACGCCGCCGCCGGCGTACGAGCGTGACCGAAGCCCGTCCGTCGACGCGGCTCATCCTGCAGGGACACATCATCGACTCGATGATGCTGCCCCAGGTCATGGACCTGATCATGGACCTGGGGGGCAACTTCACCATCGAGGAGCTGAAGGTCGGCCAGCACAAGACCGATACCTCGACGTGCCGGATGGAGGTGTACGCGGATTCCGCCGACGTGCTGGACCAGATCGTCCAACGCGCCCGCGCCCTTGGCGCCGTCGCCGAGCATGAACAGCCCGTGAAGCTCGAGAAGGTGCCACGCGAAGGCGTTTTCCCCGAGGGCTTTTACTCGACCAGCAACCTGCCGACCAGCGTGCTCCTCGACGGTCGATGGGTCGCTGTCGAGAACATCGAGATGGATGCCGCGATCGCCGTGGACCGCGAGGCGGGCCGCGCCTGGTGCATCGTCTTCCAGGACGCCAAACCGGGCGTCGAGGTCGTGGTCGGACATTCGGGCGTGCGAGTCACGCCCCTCGAACGATCGCGGCAGACCGAGATCTTCAGCTTCATGGGCAGCGAGGTTTCTGCTGAGAAGCCGAAGAAGGTGCTCATCGCGGGCATCGCGGACGAGATGCGGTACGTGCGCCAGGCCGGGGGCCGGATCCTGGTCGTCGCCGGTCCCGCGGTGGTGCACACGGGCGCCGGAGTGCATCTCTCACGACTGATCGAGCTCGGCTTCGTACAGGTTCTCTTCGCCGGGAACGCCCTCGCGGTGCACGACGTAGAAGCCGCCCTGTTCGGCACGGCGCTGGGCGTGAACATCGAAAGCGGCCTTGCGATCGAGCATGGCCACGAGCACCACATGCGCGCCATCAACAGAGTCCGCGCCGCCGGCGGATTGCGCCAGATGGTCGAGAGCGGCCAGCTGCGGTCTGGCGTGATGAAGTCGGCGATCGACCACGGCGTGGAGATCGTGCTCGCGGGCTCGGTCCGCGATGACGGCCCGCTGCCCGACGTCATCACCGAGATGGTCGAAGCGCAGCGCCGAATGCGGGCCGCACTGCGCGGAGTGCGCATCGCGTTGATGCTCTCCACGATGCTGCACTCCATCGCGACCGGGAACATGCTGCCGGCCGGAGTGCGCACGGTGTGCGTGGACATCAACCCCGCGGTGGTGACCAAGCTTGCCGACCGCGGCAGCTGGCAGTCGGTCGGCCTGGTCACCGACGTGGAATCGTTCTTGCGCGAACTGGCCCTGGTCGTGGAAACTGGGCGCCATGGCTAAAGGCCGAGACAAGCAGGGTCGCGAGACCAAGAAAAAGAAGAAGGCGAAGCAGCCCGCGGCGGCGGTGCCATCGAACGTCCAGTTCCGGCACCACTCCGTGGTGATGAACCAGCCCGCGCAGCCCGAGACCCCCGCCCGGACGACCGAATAAACCGGCACGCCGTTTTCGCGGCGATCGGTTTTCTGGGCGGCCTGCTCGGTGGGCTGCTTGGCGTCGGCGGTGGTTTCGTGCTTGTCCCGCTGCAGGTGCTGTGGACAGACACCTCACAGCGCAACGCGAACGCGAACTCGCTGGTGGCGATCATCCCGATCGCAGTGGCGGCGCTGCCCATCTACTACTTTCGCAAGGGAGCGCCTCAACTCGACCTGCATGTCGCCGTCTTTCTGATCGTCGGCAGCGTGGTGGGCGCATACCTGGGCGCGCGTTTCTTGAGGCGCATCCCAGATCTGCCGCTCAAGGTTGTCGTGGCGTTCGTGCTTGCCGTCGTGGGGGCGAAGGAGCTGGTCTTTCCGTGACGTGGGCGGATGCAATCGCGCTCGTCGGCGGATTCGGCGCGGGCTTCTTGAGCGGGACGATCGGGATCGGAGGAGGCGTTTTGTTCGTGCCGATCATGACGGTCGGGCTGCGCCTGTCCCAGGCGGTCGCCCAGGGCACATCACTTCTGGCCATC